>CALQKQ020000119.1 GCA_943331195.2 Akkermansia muciniphila
GAGGGCTGGCGGGCGGACTATCGCAAGCCATTTACGGGGGGGCCGTTGGCGTTGGGGTTTGAGCGTTTTTTTGGGATAGCGGCGTCGTTGGACATGGTGCCTTACACGTATTTGGAGGGGGACCGGGTGGTGCGGCTGCCGGAGGTGGAGCGGGATTTTCCCATGGTGGAGGGCAAGGTGGGAGGGGCGACGCGGCGGGGGCCTGGGGCGGTGGATTTTGAGGCCCGGGAGGTGTTGCCGACCTTGACGGCGCGGGCGGAGGCGTTTTTGAAGGAGCAGACGGCGGCGCGGCCTTTCTTTTTGTATGTGCCGCTGAACGCGCCGCACACCCCGATTTTGCCCTCGGCGGCGTGGCGGGGGCGCAGTGGGCTGAATGCCTACGCGGATTTTGTGATGGAGGTGGATGCGACGGTGGGCCGCCTGATGGATGCGGTGGATGGGGCGGGTTTGGGGGGGCAGACGGTTTTCATCGTGACGAGCGACAATGGTTGTTCTCCGCAGGCGGATGTGGGGGGGCTGAGGGCGATGGGGCATGCGGTGAGCGGGGGCTTTCGGGGGGCCAAGGCGGATTTGTTTGAAGGGGGGCATCGGGTGCCGTTTTTGGTGCGCTGGCCGGGGCGGGTGGCGGCGGGCAGTACGGCGGGGGCCACGATTTGCCTGACGGATTTGTTGGCGACCTGTGCGGAGTGGCTGGGGAAAACGCTACCGGCGGAGGCGGGGGAGGACAGCGTGAGCCTGATGCCATGGCTGGAGCAGCGGCCCGAGGCGCGGCCCCGTGCGCCGGTGGTGCATCATTCGATCAATGGATCTTTTTCGGTGCGGGAGGGGGAGTGGAAGTTGTTGTTGGCGCCGGATTCTGGGGGGTGGAGTGCGCCGACGCCGGGGTCGGCGGCGGCGCGGGGGTTGCCTGCGGTGCAGCTTTATCATCTGGGCCGGGATCCTGGGGAGCAGCATAATGAAGCGGAGGGGCAAGCGGAGGTGGTGGCGCGGCTGCGGGGTCGGCTGGAGGAGATGGTGCGGGATGGTCGCAGCACTCCTGGGCCGGCGCAGGCCAATGCGGCAGCGGTGAAGATTGAGCGGGCGGCGGGGCCATAGGGTGTTTTTTTCGGCTCGCGGGCCTGGGAGAACGCGGCCAGGGTGGGGGCTGCGGGGGCTTTCTTCTGCTTTTTGTTATGCTGGACGATGATGCCAACTCTTTTTCCGAGAATCGCGGGGGCGCGGGGCCCCGGCGCGGGTCGCCGAAGTGGGGTCGCTGGGGGGTTCTGGCGGCGGTGGCGGGAGGGGCGGTGCTGTTGTTTACGGCCCCTGGGCAGCGGGTGGGGCGGGCGGTTTCGCGGCGCCTTTTTCCGCCGGTGGGGACGGCGGACGCCCAGGTGATCATCCGGGAGCGGGTGGTGGAGAAGCGGGTGGAGGTGCCGGTGGTGGCGGCCCCTCCGGCTTTGCCGACGGGGCCATCGCTGAGTCCGCGGGGGGGAGATTTGGGGACGCTTTTCAGCGGGATTGGGCTGAAGACCTCGCTGATTCCCAGTGCGGGGGACACGGCCACGGCGGAGCGGGCTTCGGAGGCGGCCTATGTGGTGGAGATGGTATTGAAGCTGCGCGTGCCGCGTCCAGCGACGACGTTTGAGCAACTGCTGCCGCTCAATCCCAAGCTTGGCCTGCTGCTTCCGGAGCTGCGCCACTTGATGGAGCGGGGAAAGGTTTCTGGGTTTTATCACTACCTCTACGACCTCAAGGAGAAAGCGGTGGCGGCTAATTTGAAGCGGCTCGATCGGCTCCCCAGCCGCCACAATTTTTATGATCTCGACGCCATGATGGAATTGGAGCACGCGGAAAGTGGGCAAAAGATGCTTTTGATGCAGGCGGATATGGATGTGGTATCGGATGGGAGCGATGGGGACCGGATGCCGGTGATCGATGAGTATATCTTGAAGTCGTCGTATTTTCAGCCGACCACGAGCTATGGTTGGGCGAAGTTGACCGACCAGCTGAACCCGGTGATTCCCAAGTTAGAGGAGGAGTTGGTTGGGGTGCAGGGGAAGCTCAAGGCACCTAAGCTGAGCAAGGAAGAGAAGGCGTCGCTCACCGCCAGGGCGGAGGAAATTCCGCGGGTGGTGGCGGATTTGAAGCGCCGCAGCTACCTGGTGGGGCAGGAGGATCCGTTTATTGTGATACCCTCTTCGCTGCGGAACTACCAGGGGCGCAATGCTTGGGCTCCGTCGATTGGGGATTACGCGGTGGTGGTGTGCGGCGATCAGTTGCTGCCTGCGGTGGTGGGAGACTACGGGCCGACCACGAAGGTGGGTGAGGCCAGTTTGCGGATTGCCCGGCAAGTGGATCCGGAGGCGGGGCCCTATCGGCGGCCGGTGAGCGACTTGAAGGTCACCTATCTGATTTTTCCGGCTTCGGCGGACGCGGCGCGCCAGCCGCCGGACTACGCGGCGTGGAAGCTGCGGTGTCAGGATTTGCTGGGAAAGATGGGGGGGCTAGGCGCTGGGGTGGCGCTGCATGAGTGGGAGGACCGCTTGAAGCCGAAGCCAGCGGCGGTGGGGGAGGGGCTCCCGGAGGCGGTTCCGGCGGTTCCGTCAGTGCCAGCAGTCCCGGCAGTGCCAGAGGCCTCGGCTCCGGCGGGGGAAAATCCCTAACTTTTTGTGGTGATGGCGGTGCCTGTGAGTGAACTTCCTGGGTGGTTGCGGCTGCGTTTTCGGCTGGAGCATGGCTTGCTGGCGGCGGCGGCGGAGGTGATTCCGCGGCTGCCGCTGGGGGTGGTGCGGGGTGGGGCGGCGGTTTTGGGGACGGTGGCGTGGGCGTTGGATCGGCGGGGGCGGCGGACCATTCGAGAAAACCTGGAGATGGCGCTGGGCTCTAGCAAGGGGCGGGCGGAGCTGCGGCGGCTGGAGCGGGCGAACTACCGCAGTTTTGCGCGCACCTTTTTGGAGTTGTTTTGGGGGCGGCGGCTGCGGGCGGAGGAGTGGGACCGGTATTTTACCTTGGAGTGCGATACGGAGGCGGCGCGGGTGGCGGCGACGGAGGGGCGCTGCATTTTTGCCACGGCGCACTGCGGCAATTTTGAGTGGCTCAGCTTGGGTCGGGCGCTGCGGTTTGGGCCGAGCATGATCATTGCGCAGGACTTCAAGAATCCCCCGCTGACGGGCATTTTTCGGCGGCTGCGCTCGCTGGCGGGGCAGGTTATTATCCCGCAGGAGGGGGCGATGCTGCGGTTATTTCGCCATTTGCGGAAGGGGGGGAGTGCGGCGGCGCTGGTGGATCTCAATGTGCATCCTGACCAGAGTGCGGTGGCGATCCGGCGGTTTGGGCGCTGGTCGAGCATTAGCGTTTTGCATGTGGCTCTAGCGGCGCGCACGGGGCTGCCGCTGGTGCCGGCGCTGGCCCTGCCGCTGCCGGATGGGCGCTGGCAGTTGCGCTTTATGGATCCGATTCCACTGGATCCGGACAGTTCTTGGCAGGAGGCGGCCCAGGCCTGTTGGGATGTGATTGAGCCGGTGCTGCGGGAGCATCCGGCGCACTGGATGTGGCTTTACAAGCATTGGCGGTATCTGCCGCCGGACGCCGCGCCGGGGAGCTATCCGGGCTACGCCAACCGCTCGCGGTCCTTTGACAAACTCTATGCCCAAGTTCCGGCGGCTGGGGCCGGAGCCGAAGTGAGCGCGAGGGCCCCTGGAAATGGGTGATATGAAAGATAAGGAGCTTGCGTTTAAAAAAATTCTATCGATTCCTTTCGGTAAGCGGAGCGGGCTTTTCCTGCAGGACCCCGCTTAATTTATTTCACCCCACCACTCTTTTTCCTTCATGGCCTCCGTCACTAAACGCGATCTTGTGATTCAAATTAGCGATCAGACCGGGCTGACGCAAATTCAGGTTTTTGATGTTTTGCAGCTTTTCTTGGAAAACGTTACGGCGCACTTGGCGCAGAATGAGGGGGTGGTGCTGCGGAATTTTGGCAGTTTTGAAACGCGGGTGACGCGGCCCAAGGTGGGGCGCAATCCGAAAGACCCGGGGTTGGCGGTGGCCATCCCGGCGCGGGCGGTGGTCAAGTTTAAGCCGGGCAAGGAGTTGAAGGAAAAGGTGCGGGAGCTATCCCCTAAGCCCGTCAAGGTCAAGGTTAGCGCCAAGGCCAAGGTTAGCGTCAAGGCCAAGTAGAGCTTGGCGGCGGTGGGGGCCCTGCTTTTCAGGGCAGGGCGGGGAGGGTTTCGGGGAGTGGGGAGGAGTTGGCGCGGGCGGCGGCTTCGAGGCGGGCCAAGCTTTCCTCGAGTTCGCGGGCGATCCAGGGGCGGAAGAGGAGGCCGAAGTAGCGGCGCCCGGTGTTGGCGCCGAAGTCGCTGCGCACTTGCCAGCGCACCAGGGTCTGTTGGCGGTCGGCGGAGGCTTCAAATTGGATCACGCTTTGGGCCTCGCCGCGCTCTCCGAAATCAAAGGCGAGGGCTACTTCGCGGTTAGGGGAGACGGCGAGGATTTTGGCGCGGCCTTCGCCTTCGCGTTTGCTGCGCCAGGCGAGGGCGGCACCGGCACCGCGCTCTGGTCCGCCGTGGCGCACTTCGAGAAAGGGTTCGCGCTGCCACCAGGTAGCCCATTCTGGCCAGCGGCGCAGGCTGGCGACGCGATCATAGAGCTCTGGAGCGGGCAGGGGAATGAGGCGTTGGCGCTCGACGATGAGGGAGGCGGGCAGGAAAAATCCGCCGAGGGCCACCGCCGCCATGAGAATGCCGCCTGCGATGGCGGCGCGTCGTGCCCAGATGCGCCAGGATATCATGGGGCACTGCTGCCACGTTTTGGGGCGGCGTCACGCGGAACCTCAGGTTTGCCGGAGGGGCGCGGATGGTGCTCAACCGGCGAGGCAGCGGTCAGCGGCTGCGGCCACGGTTTCCCAGGAGAGGCTAGCCATGGGGGCGCCGACGCGCTTGGGTTGGAGGGGAGTGCCGGGGGCGACGCCGGCTTGGAGGACTTCGGCCCGGGAATGCCGGGGGGCCCAGTGGAAGGGATTGGTCGGCCCGAAAAGCCCGACCTGGGGCACCTCGAAGGAAGCAGCTAGGTGCATGGCGGCGGTGTCCACGGTGACGGCGAGGCGGGCGCGGGCGACCACTTCGGCGAGTTGCGCTAGGTTCAGTTTTCCGCGCAGGTCGAGCACGGGCGCGGGATGGTCTTGGAGAATGGCGTCGAGGTGGCGTCGTTCGAAATCGCCTAGGGCGCCGCTCATGACGAGGGGGAGGTGGCGGCGATGGAGGTGGTTCAGGAGGGCGCGCCAGTGGGCCACGGGCCAGAATTTTTCTTCGCGGGCGGTGCCTGGATGGATCAAGGCGTAGCCGGGAGGAAGGGGGGGTAAAGTCAGGTTAGGGGGAAGCTGGAGGTGGCCGGCATCGGGCGCGGAGGCGGCCCCCAGGCCGGCGGAGGCGGCGAGGGCGAGGTGGAAATCGATGGTGTGGAGGTCGCGGACGGGGGCGGCGCAGGTGGCGGTGCAGGCGAGGCGCCGCAGTCGGCTGGCGTTGGGTTTGGCGAAGCCGAGGCGATGGGGCGCGCCGGAGGCTAGGGCGAGGAAGGCGGAGCGGTCGGTGCCGGTGAAGTCTAGGGTGAGGTCGGGCCGCTGGCGGCGGAGGCGGAGCAGGAGGTTCCCGTTGAGTTGTCCGGGTTGCCAGGTGAGAACTTCGTCGGCGTGGTGGAAGAGGGGGGCTAAGGATCCTGCGGCACCGGCGAGGACGAGGGTGATGTGGGCTTTGGGGCAGGCTGCGCGGAGGGCGCCGAGGGCCGGAGCGGTCAGGACGGCATCGCCGATGCGTTTGAGCTGGAGCAGAAGCAGGCCGGGCACAACAGGAGAGGGCGGAGGTTTTGGAGAAGGAGACCTGGCGAGGAAGGAAACGGGAAGGGGAAAGGGTCGGCTTGGCCTCATGTTCCGGTCAGGTGCCGGGCTTGGGCATAGCCTGCGAGGATGCGGGCGCGGAAGTGATCCCAGGTGAAGTGAGCCGCCACATGGGCGCGCGCCGCCAGGCCCATGGCGGCGAAGCGGTCGCGCTCGCGCCACGCTTCGGTGATGGCGGCGGCGAGGGCGTCTTCGTCGTTAGGGGGGATCTGGCGACCGGTCACGCCGTCGATGAGGGCGTCGCCGCTTTCCCTGGTGGCGATGAGGGGCAAGCCGCAGGCGGCCGCTTCTAGGGTGGCTTTGGCAAAGCCTTCGCATTCGCTAGGAAAGACGAGGGCGCTAGCGCTGCGCAGCAAATCTGGGACGTTAGGGACGAAGCCGGTGACGCGGAGGGAGGGCCCGGCGGCGTCGTGCAATTCGCGGCGCACTTCGGCATGGGGTTCCCCTACGAGGACGAGTTCGGCGTCGGGCAGCGCCAAGCGGCGCCAGGCGCGCAGCAATTGGGGCACGCCTTTGCGGCGGATCAGGGCGCCGACGAAGATCAGGCGAAAGCGCTCGGGCGGGGTCCCCGGGGAGTAGCGGGCTAGGTCGACGCCGCGGCCGGTGTAGTGGAGCCGCGCGGGGGAAATCCCGGCATCGAGAAAAGTCTGCGCGGAGCAGCGCGAGGGCATGAAGAGGAGGGTGGCGAGCTCATATTCCAGGAGCATTTGTTGACGCGAAATGAGGAGCCGATGCTTCCAGCCAGGCCAGCCGCGCAGCTGGGAGGCCTCGCGCTCGGATTTAGTTAGAAATGGTTTGGATAGGCCCTTGTTGCGGTGCCAGGTGGGGATGTCGATGACGGAGGGGATGCCGCGTTGGCGGGCGGCGATCAAGCTGTGGAGGGCATCGCCGCTCCAGCTGTGAAAAAAATCGTAGCGACCGGAGCGCAGTTCGCGGGCGGCGATCCAGTCGACGTAGTGTTTTTTGGCGCCGTAATAGCGGGCGCTGCCGAGGCCGGAGAGCAGGCGCACGGGATGCCAGGCGAGGGAGCGGATGCGGGCGGCGGGAATGTCTTGCTGTTGGTTGGCGTAGCCGATGGCGCGGCGCAGGAAGTGGCCCTGGGCGGAGGCCTTGATGCCTTCGAGCGAGCTGACGTCCAAGCCGCTTCCGCCGATGCGGGCGCTGGTGCTATAGAGCAGGGCGCGGGGCAAGTCTGCGGCTGGGGGCGGCGGGGGCAGGTCGAGGGAGAAGTCAGGAAACAAGACTGGCGGGGTCGGGTGAAGGGGCATCTTTCTGCGGGGCGCGCGGCTTTGCCACCCCGTAATGGGGGCGACGACGGCGGGGTTTGGGAAAAAACGTGCATTTTTCTGCGGAGGCTGCCAGGATGAGGCTGTAGGGTAAGTTCACCAAGCACTTGGTTTTTATGAAAATACGCCCCATTTCTCCCTGGTTCGCCGCTGCGGGCCTGTTTCTAACTTCTTGTGATCGCGGTCCCAGCGGGGCCTCGTCGGCGGCGCTGGGCCCGGCGGTGGTGCCGACGGCGGAGGCGGATGAGCGGGTGGCCTTGGCGCGGGAAATGAAGGATTTGGAAGCGCAGGAAGCGCAGTTGCGTCGGCAAATTCAGGAAGACCAGTTGGCGCGCGAAAAGGCGGATTTGCAGGGGCAGCGCGAGGCCTTGGCCCAGGAAAAGGAAGCCTTGGCGGCGGAGCGCGCGCGGGCGACAGCGGCGGTGGCGGGGTCGTCCGCTGCGGCAATGCCTCCTCGGGCCGAGCCGGTGGAGCGGGCGGTGGAGCGGGCGGTGGTTTCGCGTCCGAGCGGGCCGAGTGCGGGGGCCATGGGGCGCGACTATCAAATGTTCTATGAGGGCTTAGCTCCTTATGGTCAGTGGATGGAGACGGCGGAGTATGGGTTTGTGTGGCAGCCGACGGCGCCGCTGTCGCCTGGCTGGCGGCCCTACACGCGGGGGCGCTGGGTTGATTCCGATCAGGGCTGGACGTGGATTTCTGAGGAGCCGTTTGGGTGGGCTACCTATCACTATGGCCGGTGGGCCTTGTTGTCGGGGCGGGGCTGGATTTGGGTGCCTGGGGACATCTGGGCGCCGGCGTGGGTTTCCTGGCGGCACAATGAGGAAATGGTCGGGTGGTCGCCGCTGCCTCCGGAGACGGTCTACGCGGAGGATGTGGTGTTTGGCCCTAGCGTGGACGAGGACTACGGCATCAGTGCGGAGGCCTATATCTTTATGCCAGTGGGTCACTTTGATGAGCCGGTTTTTTCGCACTGTTATCCTGCGGTGCAAAATAGCGTTTATTTTAGCAGCACGGTGGGCATTACCCGGTTGGCGATCCGCTCTGGCGAGGTCAACTGCGGCGGGCCGCGGCTGGATTGGGTGAACCGGCGCGTGGCCCGGCCGATGGCGCATTACCGCCTGAACCGGGGGGATGACTGGGGCGACCGCCACGATTACCGCCCGCACGTTGAAAACGGCAGTCTTAGTTGTTATGCGCCGCAGGTCCGCACCTCGTGGAACGCAGGCATCCGGCCCTCCCGGGTCCAGGGCCGCTGGGACGACCTCAAGGTGGTGCGGCGCCAAGAAGCCTTTCAGGGCGAGTTGGGCCGCCGCTACCGCGAGGAGCAGCAGCAGCGCCGCAGCCAGGCCACGGTGGCTTTGAAGCAGGAACCAGTGCGGCGCTTGGCGGACCGCCATGAGGAACTGGAGAAACTCCGCTCCCGCCGCGATCAGATCGTAGAGCGTGCCCAGGAGCGCCGTCCCGCCGAGCCAGAGCGCCCGATGGACGCGGCGCGCCAGGAACTGAAGCAGCGCCAGGACGAGGTGGCGCGCTTGCGCCAGCAGCGCGAACTCACCGGGAAACCAGGAGCGGCGCGCCAGGAGCAG
Source organism: Akkermansia muciniphila (assembly GCA_943331195.2). Taxonomy (GTDB): domain Bacteria; phylum Verrucomicrobiota; class Verrucomicrobiia; order Verrucomicrobiales; family V1-33; genus CAIZWU01. The sequence continues at coordinate 8,745 of CALQKQ020000119.1, forward strand.
GCGAAGCTAGCAGAACCGCCCCCGCAGCAGGTGGAGCCGCCGCAACCAGCGGAGCCGGAACCGCGAGGTCAGCGCGGGCCGCGGGAAAACGGCAGGCCGCAGAAGCCAGCGGAGGCGGTGCGCCCGGAGCAGGCGAAGCCAGCAGAACTTCCTCAGGGGCAGGTGGCTCCGCCGCAGCCAGCGGAGCCGGAACCGCGCGGGCCGCGGGAAAATGGCAGGCCGCAGAAGCCAGCGGAGGCAGTGCGCCCGGAGCAGGCGAAGCCAGCAGAACTTCCTCAGGGGCAGGCGGAGCCGCCGCAACCAGCGGAGCCGGAACCGCGCGGGCCGCGGGAAAATGGCAGGCCGCAGAAGCCAGCGGAGGCAGTGCGCCCTGAGCAAATGGAAGCGGCGCGGCAGGAGCAGGTGAAGCAAGCGGAGTCGCGCCAGCGGCAGGCGGAGCAGCAGCGGCAGGCGGAGCAGGATTCGCGCGGGCAGCGGGAGAGCCGTAGTCGTCAGGAGCAA
>CALQKQ020000120.1 GCA_943331195.2 Akkermansia muciniphila
CCGCCGCACGTCGGGATGCGGCGTTCCTTCAGAACGCGGGGATCGGGGGCCTTGGCTTACCCAGGGCCTGGCCCTGGGCTGGTATGCGCGGCCCCTTTGGGGCAGATCTGGTGCCATGGGGGAGGTCATTGGCGTTGGGGTCCAGCGACAATTATAAATTCCCTTGGCGACAATTAGAATTGACCCCTGGCGGCCCGGGGGATGCAGGGGCGGTTTCGGAGGCGTGGCAGGGCGTTGCCCTGGGCTGGCCTAGACCGCGCCGTTGGCGATCTCCATCTGCGTCCCTAGGGGCCTCTCAATAGCTGACTCTCCTTAGGGTCCTCTCAATAGGTGCCCCAACGGGGCAACATTCCTCAGCCCAGGGCAACGCCCTGGGTTTTCCCCGCAAAAAAACGGAAAGCCCTGTAGGGGCACCATAACTCCGACTCAGACCGCCTCCCCCGGCCCCCCGCGTTGAGAAAAAACCAGCGCCAGCCCTCCCCAGTCGCGGCCGCCTCACGGCAGCCTCCGGCGCGCCCCCGCCCCGCGGGCGGGTCCACCACCCGCGAGGCGGCCCCGCCCGCGCCTGGCAACCCCGGTGACACGAGCCCAGAGGTGGGCGCCACGCGAAACCACAAAAAACCGCTCCGGCCCCGTCCCTATCGCCTAAAAAATCTAACATTCCACCGCCCCCTCGCCTAAAAAAATCCCGGGGCCACCGCACAACGCCCACCTCGCGATTGAAATCCAACGGCTCGAAATGGGCGAGGGCGCGCCGTGCGGCGCGCCCTCCCCATCGTTTCCGCGCGGCAGGCCGCGCTGGCGAGCTGGCGAGCCAGCCCATTTTACCAGGTAATTTGCAAACCATGCCCAAGCCCCAAGATAGCCCAGGGCAACGCCCTGGGAATCGAGCCAAAAGAGCACCGAGCCCTGAAGGGGCGGCCTAATTGGCGAGCCACATCGCGCGCTTTTTCATGACATTTCCGCGTTGTGGGGTGCCCCGGCCCGCCGGGAGGGTCCACCGGCCAAGACTCGGTGGGGGCTTTTGACGTCTAAAGGGACTCACCCAACGGGTGAGCCTCCTGAGGCGAAGAAAAACGGCTGATTCCCCGCACTTATCGCGAAAAAGAGCCCGAGGTTTAGTTTCAACTCCCGTTTTTAGGTTTAGGCCTTCTCCTCGCGCGCTGGCCTCTTCGGGGCCTAATCGCTGGCACCCCTGCCTGGCTCCGGTCGCCTTGCGACGGTGATCCGGTGGTGTCGCTTCGCTCGACCACCGACTACCGGCCAGGATGCCTCCGGGCGTGTTCACCAGACACACTCACCCTGCCGCCAGCGACTCCAGCAAATGGCGGTTCAGTCGGATGCCCGCATCGAAATTTTCGAGCGGAAAATTCTCATTCGGGGCATGCGCTTGGCAATCCGGCAGCGCCAGACCCAACAATAAAGTCTCCGCACCCAGCACCTCCCTGAACGACTGCACGATCGGAATGCTGCCGCCCTCGCGGATGAGCGCGGGGGGTTTGCCAAAGGTCGTCTCCAGCGCCCGGCACGCCGCCCGCCCAAAGGGCGAGGTCGGATCCATCGCGTAGGGTGCCCCGCTGTGCCCCACTTTGATTTCCAATCGCACCGAGGGCGGGCAATGGCGCGCAAAGTGAGCTTGCACCTTCCGCACAATGTCCTGCGGATCTTGATCCGGCACCAGGCGGAAGGAAAATTTGGCGAACGCGCTTCGGGGAATCACTGTTTTGGAGCCCTCCCCTTGGTAGCCGCCTCCCAGACCATTGACTTCCGCCGTCGGGCGAGCCCAGCGCCGCTCGTGATCGGTATAGCCTGACTCCCCGAACAACTCCGGAACCCCCGTCAACTCCAAGGTCTCGCCCGCCCCACCTGGCAATTGCGCCCAGGCCGCCCGCTCCCAGGCCTCCACCGGGCGCACCGCATCGTAAAGCCCCTCGATCGCGATTCGACCCGCGCTGTCGTGCACGGAGGCAATCAGGCGGGCCAACATCGTGTTGGGATTGGCCACGCTGCCTCCAAAAATACCGGAATGGAGATCGATGGTCGGCCCGTGGACCACCACTTCCACGCAGGCGATGCCGCGGAGGCCGTACGTAAACGTCGGCTGGCCCGCCGCGACCATTCCCGTGTCAGAAATGGCGATGATGTCGCAGGCCAACGCGCTCCGATGTTGTTGCAAAAAGGGCTCCAAGTTCGGACTGCCGATTTCCTCCTCACCCTCCAGCAGGAAGATCAAATTGACGGGCAAGTCCCCATGGGCCTGTAAGGTTTCACTGATGCCGCAAAGGTGAGCCATATGCTGCCCCTTGTTGTCCGTGGCCCCCCGGGCATAAATGCGTCCGTTCTCCAGGCGAGGCTCAAAGGGGTCGCTATGCCATTGCTCCAGCGGATCCACTGGCTGCACGTCATAGTGACCATAAATCATCACCGTAGGCCGCCCCGGGCGGTGGGCATTCCGCGCTACCACAATGGGATGGCGATCCGTCGCATGCAGCTGCGCACTGAGTCCAGCGCGCTGCAAGCGGGCCGACAGCCATTCCGCATTGGCCACCACCTCGGCCGCATAGCGCGAATCCGTGGAAATGCTGCGAAAGCGCAGCGCCGTGAGAAGGTCGTCGAGGTGGGCGGATTCCATAAAAGTGAAGGTCTTTCGGGCTAAGCCATCCCAGCCCATCTGGGGGGTTCCCGGCCAGCATTTGGCCAGCCTGCGGAGTGGCCTCCACCCAACTTCCAACTTGCCCCCTTCGCCACCAAAAAAGAACCCGACCCCTCAAAAAAAGGGTCGGGTTCTTGGTAAACTTGGCTCATAGGACTTCGCCGACGGCCGCAGCCACCAAGCCAAGCCCCCCTCATCCAATCAGCCTGGGGAATTTGGGGTCACGGGAACCGGGACCAAAATGGGGCGACCTGGCTTGACAACCGTCGTGGTGATGATGCGCACCAACTCCCCATTCACCAACTTGTAATCGCCCGACTTCAAGAAGCGCTTGATCTCCTCTTCCGTGAGGTTGCCGCGGGAGGCCCCGGAACCATTCGGCACCGTCAAATAGATGCCGCCCACACCAGGACGGACAAACCCGAAATCGTCAGAGTAGTCATCGCCTTCCGACACGACGGGCGTCTTGTCCACAGGGCCTTTGCCGACGGACTCTTTGCCCACCACGCCTTTGCCAGAGCCATCCGTCTCCGCGCCGAACTTCGCCGCAAGGGCCGCCGCCGCTTGAGGAGCCGAAGCCGCCGCGCAGGCCAGCACCACAGGCAATTGCTCCGGTGCCGCCGCCGCCGCCGCTTCCACGATGGCCACCACCGTAGATTTGTCCGCCTTGGAAGCCGCAATCGCCGACTTCACCACTTCGCAAGCGCACTTCGGAGAAGCCGCCACCTGCTCCGCCACCACCTTCAGCACCGATTCCGGGGCCGCCTCAACCGCCTTGGCCACGCTCGCCTGGAGCGCACTGCACTGGCCAACTTCCGCAGCGAACGCCGTCGAAAACGATGCCAAAGCCGCGATGCCGGTGAATCCGAGAATCAATGGAGAGATCTTCATGGGAGGATGGAGGTGATGATTTGAAAGGAAAAACGAAAGGCAAACGCCAGGTCCGGGATAACATTTACCTCAAAAGCCAAGATGCGTCCACCTAAAAAAGCAAGTAATTTACCGCCCCCCTCCCCACCCCTCCAGGGCCCGCCGCAGCGACGGACGCATCACCTCCAGGGTCTCCTCCAGATCTGACGGACTGTGCGCCATGCAAAGAAAGCCCGCCTCAAACGGACTCGGCGCAAAATAAACCCCTCGCTCCAAGCACTGGTGGAAATAGCACCGGAAGGCCTCCTGATTGCTCGCCTGCGCATCCGCCAAATGATGCACCGGCTGCTCCGTAAAAAAGAGACAAAACATGCTGCCGATCCGATTGAAGGTCAGCGGAACCCCGATTTCCTCAAGCAGCCCCCGAATCCCAGCCTCAAACGCCGCCCCCGTTTTTTCCAACCGATCCCAGGCGTGCTGTTTTTCCAACTCCCGCAACTGCGCTAGCCCAACCGCCATCGCCAAGGGGTTGCCCGACAAGGTGCCCGCCTGATAAACCGGCCCATCTGGTGCCAATAGGTCCATGATCTCCGCCCGCCCCCCAAACGCGCCCACCGGCAGCCCCCCCCCAATCACCTTGCCCATGGCCGTCAGATCCGGCATCAGCCCGATCGTCTCCTGGTAGCCCCCTTTGGCGAGGCGAAAACCCGTCATCACCTCGTCGAAAATCAACAGCGCCCCGTATTCCCGGGTCAGCCGCCGCATCAAATCAAGATAGCCCGGCTTCGGCAGATACAGCCCGGCATTCGCCGGCACCGCTTCCACGATCACCGCCGCCACCTCGTGGCCCAGCTCCCGAAAGGCCGCCTCCAAGGCCTCAAAATCGTTGTAGGGCAACACCGTCGTCAGCGCCGCCAAGGCCGCCGGAACCCCCGCGCTGTCCGGCCGCCCATGGGTCAAGGCCCCGCTGCCCGCCGCAACCAGCAGGCTGTCCCCGTGCCCATGATAGCAGCCCGCAAATTTGATGATCCGGTCCCGCCCCGTAAACCCCCGCGCCAGCCGCAGGCAACTCATGGTAGCTTCGGTCCCACTGTTGCACATCCTTACCTTCTCCACGCTCGGCACCCAGTCCACAATCAGCCGCGCCATCTCCACCTCCCAGGGATTGGGAATGCCAAAACTCAGCCCCTCCTTCGCCACTTCCTGCACCGTGCGCACCAGCACTTCCGGAGCATGCCCTAAAATAGCCGGCCCCCAGGTGCCGACGTAGTCGATCAACCAGCGGTCATCCACGTCCAGCACCCGACATCCCTTGGCCCGCTTCACGAAAAACGGCTCCCCGCCCACGTTGCGGAAGGCCCGCACCGGGCTGTTGACTCCACCTGGGATGAACTGCTTGGCGAGGGAGAAAAGTTTAGAGGAATAGGACATGGCACCAAAAAGTAACGCTCGGCAGGCCATCCAAGACGGCCCGCCGCGCCCTGTCCATCGGGATTGAGTCTTCCGCCTACTTCTTCTGGATCTTTTCCAGCGCTTTCAAGGCCTGCTCGCGCTCCTCCTCCGCCTTCTTCATGGCTTCTTGCGCCTTCTGGATCACCGCGTTGATCTCCCGCAGCTCGCTGTTCAGCGTGTCCGCATCCTTGCTCAACGAAAACTTACCCGACTGCACATCGCTCAACATCGCATTCACAATCCGCCCCGGGATCAAATACGTGCTGACCCGCTCCGCCCGCGCAATGTTCAAGCCCACCACCGCCCCCTGCACGTCAATCACCGGCCCGCCCGCATCCTCCGCCTGCAAGGCCAGATCGCTCTGCACCGCATTCGGATAGCCCGTCGCATTCTTACTCAAATTCGACCCCATCAGCGCCGTCTGGTCAAACTGCCGCTGGTCCATCCCCCCATTCACCTTCGCCGCCTCCGCCCGGTTCCCCAGCGACAACTCCAATTCCTGCGGCTTCCCATCGCGCTCAATCTGCACCTTCACCTTCTGCTCCGGCTTCAAGCCCGAAACCAACTTCTGCAGTTGCCGCGGACTGGCGATTTCCTCCGAGTTGACCGAGAGAATCAGGTCCCCCTTGACCATTCCCGCCCGCTCCGCCGCGCCCCCAGGGATGATCTCCCCAATCAGCACGCCCTTCGGCGGGGGGCTCTCCCGCGACATCGAAATCCCCAAAAATCCCTTGCTGCGCTCGTCCAAACTGCGCGCCGCCACACTGATCACCCCTACCGCCGTGGGATCCTCTCTCGGGCTCACCGCCGCGATTAAAGTCCCCACTTTCATCTCGCTGTCCGCAAACACCGCCGCCACCAAGCCCGTCGCCTCCACCTTGATCAGCGCCAAATCGTAGGCCTTCATCTGGTCCACCACCTTCGCCGGAACAATGCGGCCATCGCCGAATTCCACCTCGATCTCCCCCTCCTCGACCTCGCTGTTTTTGGTCAGCGCATAGCCGTCCGCGCTCACCACCGTGGCCAGGGCCACCTGCTGCTTTTTGCGCAGCACCCTAACGGTGGATTGCCGAGCCTTGGCCGCAAGGGTTCGCCACTCCGCCAACGCGCTCAGGTGATGCTTGCTGGTGCGCGGCACTTCCTCCCGCGCGCCCGGCCCAAAGCCCAAGCCATCCCCCTTGCCGGCCTTCCCTCCCATGCGGCGCAACATCTCCTCCATCAGCTCCTTGGCCTGGGGCGATCCCTCCCCTGCCCCAGGGGATTTCCCCCCCCTGCCCTGCTCAAACTGCTTGAAAAGCTCCTCCATGCCTTCCGTCCCCGCCCCCCCTGCCCCCTCTAACATACGGCGCAGCCATTCCCCCATCGGACTGTCCTGAATGCCCTGGCCCGAACCATCCCCCTCCTGCCCATTGTGCCAAAAACGCGGCGCGCTGCCGTCATTCTTAAACTCAAAACGGAACTTCTGCGCCTGCCCAGCTGCCGGTGGCCGCTCCTGCTGCGCCGCCGCCGGGCGAGAAAAAGCCAGCAAACCAGTGCCTGCCGCAAGCGCCGCCGCAGCGGCCGGGAAGAAAAAGCGAGTATTCATAGATGATTTAAAAAAGGATAAAAATAGAGAACCGATGTCTGCACCGCGCCGCCATTCCTCAGGGAGCCGCGGCCAGGGTGATCTGCAATTCCTTCTCCGCCCCGCCCCGCCGCACCGTCAACTTGAGCACGTCCCCAGGCTTGGCCTGGCGCACCTTGGCCACCACCTCGCCGTTCTCCTGCACCGCCGCGCCATCCACCTTCACAATCACGTCCTCCAACTCCACCCCGCCCTTCGCCGCCGGGGAACCATCCGCCACCTCCACCACCTGCACCCCTTTGCCCCCGTCCAAGGTCTCCAACTGCACTCCCAAATAGACCTTGCTCTTCGTCGGCACCGCTTCCGGCTGCGGAACCGATTCCTCCGCCGCGCCCCGCCGCGCCCCCCGGCGGCCCTCCCCCGCAGGCCGCTTCGGCGGCGCCCATTCCTCCGGATCCTTCATCCCAGGCATCAAACTCGAAAGCCGACCCCACACTTCACCCTGCTTCAGGCGCTCCATGTCCTTGGCAAAAACCCCAATGGGAACGTGCCGGTTTTCCGAAAGGTCCTGGCTGATGCTCGAATGAATCCCAATCACCCGACCCTCCAAATCAAACAGCGGCCCCCCGCTGTCCCCCCCAGAAACCGTGCAGTCACTCCGAAAATACGCCTTGGTGTCATTCTCCCACAGCCGCCCCACCCGCAGCGGCGCTCCCCGCAGCGGATCATAGCCCCCAGGGTGCCCCAAAGCCACCACCCACTCGCCCTCCTCCACGCTGTCCGCCGCCGCCATCTCCGCAAACGGATAGTCCCCCGGTTCCGTGATCTGCGCCAACGCCGCATCCCGATTCATGTCCCGCCCCAGCGACTTGCCTTTCACCTCGCGCCCGCCCGGCAGCGTAATCATCAATTCTTCCCCCGTCGCCACCAGCACGTGGCCCGCCGTCAGCACCAGGCCTTCCTTGCTCACGATGACCCCACTGCCCGAACCCATCTGCCCCTGCGGACTGGTGCCGGTGATGGCCACCACCGCCCCACTCACCTTGCCCACCACCTCCAGTACCCGCGTCTGCCGCTCCTGCAGCGACTCCGCGCGCAGCGGCAAAACCGCAGCTCCACTCGCCAAAACAAAGGTCGGCCACAAAATCCGGGAAGCAGTCCAGGTCCGGGAGGCAGTCGAAAAGCGGTCAATCATGGCAAAAAAAGTAGGGCTTTGGTTTCAGGAGAGGACAGTCGTCCAGCAACGAGGTACGTCCAGCAAAGCGCAGTCCCTCGCGCCATTTATTTACAAATCCACGCCCCCCCTCCGCGCAGGCCGCGCCCTCCGCCCTCCACTTCCGCCTTTCGCCCCCACCCCCCTGCGCTATGCTGACGCCTCCTATGACGGAATCCCCTTCCCCCCTCCCCGCCACCGCCCTCACCGGCCTGCTGCCCGAGGAACTCACCGCCGCCCTCGTCGCCGCCGGGGAGAAGCCCTACCGCGCCAAACAAGTCCAAGAATGGCTCTTTCGCAAACGCGCCGCCAGCTACGCGGAAATGACCAACCTCCCCGCCACCCTCCGCCTGCGCCTCGCCGCCAGCCACCCCTTTCACAGCCTCACCGTCGCCAAAATCCAAGGTGCCAAAGACACCACCCGCAAGTTCCTCTTCCGCCTCCACGACGGCCGCTACGTCGAAAGCGTCCTCATCCCCGCCAACAAAGGCTTCATGGGCGCCCAAAGCGACCGCCTCACCCTCTGCGTCTCCAGCCAAGTCGGCTGCGCCTACGACTGCAAATTCTGCGCCAGCGGCCTCGCCGGCTTCACCCGCAACCTCCGCGCCGACGAAATCGTCGAACAAGTCCTCCAAGCCGAACGCGAAGCCAACGACCGCGTCGACAACCTCGTCTTCATGGGCATGGGCGAACCCCTCGCCAATTTCACCAACCTCACCCGCGCCCTCCGCATCCTCCACAGCCAGTGGGGCCTCAATATCGGCGCCCGCCACATCACCGTCTCCACCAGCGGCCTCGCCCCCCAAATCAAAAAACTCGCCGACTTCGACCTCCCCGTCCGCCTCGCCATCTCCCTCCACGGCGCCACCGACGACGTCCGCAGCCGCATCATGCCCGTCAATGACAAGTACAACCTCGAAACCCTCTTCGAGGCCCTCCGCTACTTCAATCAGCGCCGCAAACAAAAGATCACCCTCGAATACATCCTCATCGAAGGCGTCAACGACAGCCTCGACCAAGCCCGCGCCCTCGCCCGCCGCACCCGCTCCCTCGAAGCCAAAGTCAACCTCATCCCCTACAACACCGTCGAAGGCCTCCCCTGGGCCCGCCCCAGCGAAGCCCAACAAGACGCCTTCTGCGCCGCCCTCGTCGCCCACGGCGTCCCCGCCACCATCCGCCGCGAAAAAGGCCACGACATCGACGCCGCCTGCGGCCAACTCCGCCTCCAACAAGAAACCGCCGAAGGCCTCGTCGCCGCCCCTCCGGAGCTGGCCCCGCCAGCGCCCTAAAAGCCGCTAGGGCACCCGCCCCCAGCTAAGCACCCAGCCCCCGCGCCCGCAGCGCCGCCAGGGTCCACCCGTATTCGCGCACCAACTGGTCCACCACACTGCCAGAGCGCAAGTCCCGCGGCAGCACCTCCCACGTATACGTCTCCATCTCCAAATGCGCGCAGCGCGAAGGCTTGGCCGCCAGCCAATCC
>CALQKQ020000121.1 GCA_943331195.2 Akkermansia muciniphila
CCTGCTCGGCTGGGGCCACCCTTCACCTCGTCCCAAGCCAACGCCCCTAACTCCATGAACGCCTCCACCCTCTCGCGCCGCACCTTCCTCGGCGGCCTCGCCGCCGCCATCCCCACCTCACGCCTCCTCGCCGCCGACGTCCCCGCCCCTCGCCCCAAAATCGCCCTGATCGGCACCGTCGACCGCACCCACTCCCACGCGCAACATTTCATCGACCGCTTTCTGCTCGGCTACGGTTGGCGCGGCGAGTGGCACCAACCCGAAGTCGAACTGGCCTCGCTCTACATCGACCAATTTCCCCAAGACGATCTCGCCCGCGCCCGCGCCAAAGCCTATAACGTCCCCATCTTCCCCGGAATCCGCGAAGCCCTCTGCCTCGGCGGCTCCAAGCTCGCCGTCGACGGCGTCGTCATCATCGGAGAACACGGCGACTATCCCCTCAATGAAAGCGGGCAACGCCTCTACCCGCGCCACGCCTGGTTCAAACAAGTCGTCCACCTCTTCGAAGAAAGCGGCCGCTCCGTCCCCGTCTTCAACGACAAACATCTCGCCACCAACTGGGCCGATTGCCTCGAAATGGTCGCCGACTCCAAACGCTTGGAATTCCCCTTCCTCGCCGGCTCCTCCCTCCCCGTCACCTGGCGCCAACCCGCCATCGACGTCCCCCTCGGCACTCCCCTCACTGAAAGCGTCTGCGCCGGCTACGGCGGGGTCGATTCCTACGATTTTCACGGACTGGAAACCGCCCAGTGCATGTCCGAACGCCGCAAGGGCGGCGAAGTCGGGATCGCCTCCGTCCACGCCGTCAAAGGCCCCCGCGTCTGGGACCTCGTGGCCCCTCGCCAGGTCACCCAGCGCCTCCTCCTCTCCGCCCTCTCCCGCAGCCACACCCTCCCCGTCTCCGGTGGCTATCCCACCGCCCCCGTCACCTTCGCCTGGGTCCGCTCCGCCTTTCCCGAACCCATCGCCTATTTCATCGAGCACCGCGACGGCTTCCGCACCACTTTATTCCTGCTAGGAATTCAAGACTTCAACTACGCCGGCCTGCGCGCCGACAACGGCGAGATCATCGCCTGCCAAATGCACCTCCCCATGCCCGGCAGCGGCGCCACCACCGCCGACTTCTTCAATCCCCTCGTGCACCACATCGAAAAAATGGTCAAAAACCATCGCGCCCCCTATCCCATCGAGCGCACCCTCCTCACTTCAGGCATGACCCTCGCCGCCGTGGACTCCCTGCACCGCGGACAAGTGCTCGTCCCCACCCCAGAAATGGCCGTCGCCTACCAAGCCACCGAAGCCTCCACTTTCTGGCAAGATTGAATCCCCTCCCCCCAGCCTCAAGCGCCCCCTAACTCCTTCATCCAAAAGGTGAGGCCCTTCGGCGAAGCCGCCGCCTCACCGATTTCCTTCCAGCTGAACTCGGTGCGCAGCGCCGTTTTGCCAAAGCCCCGGTTCCCCCAAAACGCGTCCAGGGCCACATAGTCCACCGGCCGCGCCGCATGCGCTGCCGGGCGGTCCACCGCGCAAAACGCCGCCCAGCGCACCCCTCCTAAGCTGCGCGCATGGCGCTCCCGCTCCTCAAAAAAACGCACTCCCAAACCCCGCCCCCGCCACGCCGACAGCAGCACGCTTTCCCCAAAATAAAACACCTCCGCAGGGTCGATCCCCGCCGCCCGAAAAGGTGCCTGCACCTCCTCCGTCTCCCCCTCTAGCGGCATACCCGTAGCCAAACCCACCACCTCCCCACCAGCCCGCGCCACCACAAAAAGGCTGTCAGGATGGTCCCGGTAAGTCTGCAAGTACGCGCCTTCCGAAGCCTCATCCCCCTCATAAAGATAGGGCCACTCCCGAAAAACCACCCGGCGCAGCCGCGCCGCATCCCCCAAAAAAGGATCAATCGCGTCGCCGCGCACCACAACAATTTCTACGGGATCGGATAACAAAGCACTCATGGGAACATTTCTAGCAAACCGCTACAAGGGTGGTGCGGAGGCGGCGCGGCCCGCTCTCCATCAGAAACAGGGCCCCCTCCTGCCGCTTCATCAACTGCTTTCCCAAGGGTGAACTCGCCGTGATCGCCGTCACTTCCAAACCCTCATGCACCACGCTAATGCCCCCGCCGCCCGGGCCGAGAAAATACCCCAACGCGCCATCCTCATTCTCCAAAACCACCAAGGCCCCCACTCCCACCGGCCGCATCGCGCTAAAGTCCGGCAACGGCATCGCCTCCCACTCCGCTAAAACCGCCTCCGTCTCGGCCACCCGAAAGGCCACTCCCCGCGCCAAATAGGAAGCCTCCAAATTCCGCGTATCGTATTTATTCTCCGCCTTGCTATCAGGATCGGTCGCCGCCGCCTGCGCCGCCTTCGCCGCCCGCTTAAAGCCCTCCCATTCCTCCCGCAACGCCGCGATGATGCGCTCAACGATGCGCTGCTTGTCGGCAAAAGTGGGTGTCCGCATGGAAAGGAGAGGTGAAAAAAACCCTCAGGCAGGCTCCCCTGGGGGCACGCCCCAAACTTCCCCCACGGCATGGGGATGGCCCGCCAGATACTCCGCCACGCGCATGCGGCGGGCTCCCGGAATTTGCAATTCCCTCACCGTTAGAATGCCGCGGCCCGTGGCAAAGCGAAGTTCCTCCGGCCCCGCCTCCAGCAAAGTGCCCGGCAGCGGACAGCCACTGGGCAGGTCCGCCCCCTCCACCGGCGGGAACAATTTCACCGCCGTGCCGTCCGGCAAAAAACTGCTCGTGCCCGGCCAAGGATGGAACGCCCGGATCCGCCGCGCCAAGGCCTCCGCCGACTCACTCCAATCCAACACCCCCTGCGCCCGCTCCAGTTTCCCCAGGTGGGTCACCTCCGCAGGCTCCTGCACCTGCACCGGCGGCGACCCTTCTAGCAAAAGCGGCAAAGCCCGCGCCAAGGCCACCGGAGCCAAGGCCGCCAAGCGATCGTGCAAGCTCTGCCCGGTTTCCTCCGGATCTAGCAAAATCCGCTCCTGCAACAACACCGGCCCGCTGTCGAGGCCGAGCTCCACCGCCATCACGCTGATCCCCGAAAACGCATCGCCCGCCAGGAGCGCCGCTTGGATCGGAGCCGCCCCGCGGTGGCGCGGCAAAAGGGAAGCGTGCAAATTCCAACAACCCAGCCGAGGACACGACAAAATCGCCTGCGGGATGATTTGCCCATACGCCATCACCACGATCAAGTCCGGCGCCATCGCCAACACCTCGTTCGCGCTCGCCCGCAGGCGCTCCGGTTGCAAAACCGCCACCCCCCGCTGCTCCGCCAAAACCTTGGTCGCAGGAGGCGTGAGCACTTGCTTCCGCCCCACCGGCTTGTCCGGCTGGCACACCAGCCCTATCACCTCCACCAGAGGCGACTCCAACAAATAAGCCAGCGACGGCACCGCGATGTCGCCCGTGCCAAAAAAAAGAGTCCGAGGAAGCATGCCCCCTCCCTCGCCCCAAAGCGCCCCCAAGGCAAGCGGGTGCCCCTCCCCTCTAACCTCCCTGCACGGGCGGCATCACCGCCACCTCCGCACCCGCCCGCAACAGCCCATCCCGACTGCTATAAGCCAAATCAACCGCCACCCGCAAGCTCGGGTCGGCAGCCCGCAAGCTCGGCCACGCTTGATAGAGCGATTCCAACAAAGCCGCCACCGTGGGCGGATCCGGCACCGGCCAACTCACCTCCGCCGCGCCCGTGCACGCCGGCAAATGGCCAAAAAAAAGCACCCGCAGCGCGGGAACCGGAGCATCAGAAGGCGTCATGGGCGGGGCGCGGCTGGGGGAACATCGCAGGCAAGGCGTTGGATCGCAGATTCCTTCAACACCCCGATGTAGGGAAGATTGCGGTATTGTCCCTGATAGTCCAATCCATATCCGACCACAAATTCATCCCCAATGTCGAAGCCAACGTAATCCGCCACCACCTGACAGGAGCGGTCCTTCCGCTTGTTCAGCAACACGCAAAGCTTCACACTAGCAGCACCAGCTTCCTCGACAAAGCGCTGCCGAATCGCCTCCAGGGTGCGGCCCGTATCCAAAATATCGTCGAGCAGAATCACCTGTTTTCCCCGCAGCTCCGGCAGGCTCGACTGGTGGAAGGTGATGACTCCGCTGCTTTCCGTGCCGCCGTGATAGGACGACACCGCGATGGTTTCGATCAGCAAGGGCAGCTGGATGCGGCGCAGCAAATCCGCCATGAGAATGATGCCCCCATGCAAAATGCAAACCACCGTCGGCATCTGCCCTTGGTAGTCCCGCGTGATGTCGCGCGCCATGGCATCGAGGCGGCTGAGAATGGTGGTCTCGTGAAGCAAGACGTGATCGATATCGTTGTGCATGTGCAGGCAGGCCAAAGGGGTGCTATAGTGAACCACGATGAGAATAGAGAATCCCCTCCCCAGCAACGACAAAGAACCCGCCCTGTCCCTCGCCGAACTGCGCCAAGATTACCGCCAAGCCAGCCTGCGCCGCGACGCCGTGGCCGAGGAGCCCTTCGCCCAGTTCCGCCTTTGGTTCGCCCAAGCCCAGCAAGCCGACATCGTCGAACCCAATGCCATGACCCTCGCCACCGTCGACCCCGCCAGCGGCCAACCCTCCTCCCGCGTCGTCCTACTCAAGGGCCTCGACGAACGCGGCTTCACCTTCTTCACCAACCACGAAAGCCGCAAAGGCCGCGAACTCCTCGCCCAACCCCGCGCCGCCCTCGGCTTCTTCTGGAAAGAACTCGAACGCCAAGTCAACATCCGCGGCATCGTCGAACCCGTCACCCGCCACGAAAGCGAAACCTACTTCCACAGCCGCCCCCGCGCCAGCCAGTTAGGAGCCCACGCCTCCGCGCAAAGCAGCGCCATCCCCGGCCGCGCCTGGCTCGAAGAGCAATTCGCCGCCCTCGAAAAACACTATCCCGAAGGCACCCTCATCCCCCTGCCCTGCAACTGGGGCGGCTATCGCCTCCTCCCCGACGCCATCGAATTCTGGCAAGGCCGCCCCAGCCGCCTTCACGACCGCCTGTGCTATACCCTCAACCACACCGGATCCTGGCGCCTCGACCGCCTCAGTCCCTGAGCGCCCGCGCCTCATCGCGCCTCCGCCACCACGCCGCGAGGACGCTTCCCACCAAACAGTGAAACACGGCGGAAATCGCCGCAGGCACCGGAGCCAACGCCAAATGCGCGAAATGCTTCGTCGCTAGCGATGCCCCCAGCCCGCTGTTCTGCATCCCCACCTCCACCGAAACCGTGCGGCAAATCGAGGCCGGACACTTAAAAACCCAAGCCACCACATAGCCCAAGCCAAAGCCAAACCCATGCAGCAAAAAGACGGACAAAAACAAAACGCCAGCGGAACTCGCAATTTCCTTTTGCTTCATCGCCACAATGCATCCCACCACCAGCACCACCACCAGCGCACTCAAAATCGGCCCCAGCACATCAATCCAACGGCGCACCCGCTCCGGACGCTCCAGGCGGCCCACCGCAGCATTCACCGCCACCCCTCCTAGCAGCGGCAAAAGTACCACCACTAACATGGACTGAAAAAGCGCCCAGCCATCAATTGGCAAATACGCCCCCGCCAGCCACCCCGTCAGCAGCGGCGTCAGCGGGATCGCCAAAAAAGTGGAACACATCGTCAACAACACACTCAAAGGCACATTAGCCCCCGCAAGATAGCAAATCACATTCGACGCCGTGCCGCCCGGACAGCACGCCACCAAAATCAGGCCCACCGCCAACCCCGGCTCCAATTGAAACGCCCAAGCTAGGCCCGCTCCAGTCAAAGGCATGATGATAAATTGCGCCGCCACCCCCAGCAGCACCAAGCGCGGCTGCCGCGCCACCGCCACAAAATCCGCCACCCGCAAGGTCAGCCCCATCCCCAACATGATCACCCCCAACCCCGGCTCAATCCACGGCCGAAACCATACCCACGCCAGCGGTTGCCCCCAGGCCCACAGGCATCCTAGCACGATCCACAGAGGAAAGCCCGTCGTCACCACCGCCGAAAGTCGCTGCAAGTTCATGGCCCATTCCTTTGTGGTATTGCGCCGCCTGTCCACCCCTTTCGCCCAGGAATCGCCCCGCCCCCCGCTCGGCCAAACGCTCCCTCCCACCCTCAGCCACGGCCGCTTGGCCATGACCCGCCCCTGGGCGGCCACGCTTCCGCCCCCAAGGGCAGCGCATTGAGTTCCGCCCGCGCCTCGCGCCAGCTCACGCAGTGCCGGTCGAGGATGGCCCCGAAGCGGTCGCTGTGGCTCGGTTCCAAGAGGTGGGCCATTTCGTGCACGACAACGTATTCGAGCAGGTGCCGCGGTTTTTTGACCAACTCGGTGTTGAGCCGGATGTGCCCGGCGCGGTGATTGCAGCTCCCCCACTTGGTCTTCATGCGTTGCAGGAAGTAGCGGTGGACTTGGACGCCGAGCTTTTGCTCCCACTTCCGGATGAGCGGCGGCACCGCCTCGTGCAGGAGGGCCATGTGCCACTGGTGGATGACGTCGGCACGCTTGGTGTCGCTGCTGCCGGGCCGCACCATCAGGGTCATGCGCTTGTGATCCAAGGAGACGCGGGGCTTGGCTGGCCGCTCCTCCACCTCCAGAAGGTAGCGCCGCCCCCAGAGGTAGTGGCTCTCCCGGGTGATGAATTGGCGGGGCGTTTCCCGTGGCTGGCTGGCGAGCTTTTGCTGCTGGTCGCGGATCCAGCCGAGCTTGGAGATGGCGTAGGCTCTGGCTACCTCGAGGCGGGTCGCCAGCGGGGCGGCGAGGGTCACGTGACCATCCGGCGGGTGCACGGAGAGGTGGACGTTCTTGATGTCCTTGCGGGTCACCTCGATGGAAACCTCGCCGAGCTGGATGGTCTCGGTCATCAATAGCCGGGTTGGTTTTTGATGATGTCGAACAACCTCTGCGTGGCGACCTTGTTCCTGGCCATGAGCGGATAGAGCGCATTGATCACCTGGCGGCCGCGGGGGCCGTCGATGTCTTCCTTCCACCCGGCGGGGGCTTGTTCCCGCATGGTCAGGTCGATTTCCAGCGCAAGCGCGGCATACTGCTCCATCCAGTCCAGTGCTGCTTCCTCCATCCTTGAGGACATGGGGTCCTCCAGGATCGATGGCAGGTTGTTGAAGATGACGATCGCCCCGGGCTTGCCGTGCAGTTCGGCCGGGACTCCGCTGGTGGGCGTCTGGCCGGCCATTTTTTTCACCAACTCCTCGGCCTGCTTCAGAAATTTCTGGTAGGACTCCGCGTCGTCGCGCTTTTGTTTGATGAGGTCTTCCAGCAGTTTGGAGATCTCCTCGTAGAACTTAGGGTCGGTGAGCTGGTCGCGGATGATGGTCTTGCGGACGTTGTTGATGATGCCCTCGGCGATGGCGTTATTCGAGAGCTGGCCCTTTTGGTTGAGCTTCCTGGCGATGGCATCGTGGATTCCGGTTTCGATGATCAGCTCGGTCAGGGACATGGAGCTCAGATTGCCCAGGTCGAGGGCGTGGTCGGCTTGGATGTAGGTGTTGATGAGGTGGCGCATGTCCGCCTCGTAGGGCTTGATGTCCAGCTCCTCGCCGGAGTGCTTCTTGATGGCGTCCCGGATGTCGGCGTACAATTGGCTTTCCTTGCCGAGAGATTCGATCTCGGCGGGGGTGTAGCCGGCCTTGTCGAGATTCTGGACGAGGTCGGCGTAGGCGCGCAGGAACGTGGCGGTGGCCTTGTAGAACGAGATCCTGAGGGGTTCCGTTTCCGCGAGGGCATGGGCATCCGAGGCATCCCCGCAGAAGTAGCGGAGGAACTGCTCCTGCTCCCGCGGGGGAGGCACCGGGGTGCACAGGTAGTCGAGGGCCTCGCGGGCCTCCTCGAGTTTCTTTTTGCCCTCGAGGAGCCAATCCTTGACGATCACGTTGGCGTCGCCGCCGCAGGTCTCGGTGTCCAGTTCGTCGGAGGTGTAGACGGCGATGGAGTTTTGCACGTTTTCGAACAGCTCCTTGAAGTCCACGATGTGGCCGTAGTCCTTGTCTTCGCCGTCGAGGCGGTTGGTGCGGCAGATGGCTTGGAAGAGGTTGTGGTCCCGCATCTCGTTGTCGAGGTAGATGTAGGTGCAGGAGGGGGCGTCAAATCCCGTCAGCAGCTTGCTCACCACGATCAGTAACTTCAGGTTGGCCGGCTCCTCGATGAACCGGCGCTTCGTCTCATCCTCATACGCCTTGGTCGCCTGGCCTTGCTTGAGGACGTGCTGCGTGTAGGTGTCGAACTTGTAGCGCTCGTCGCTGTTGGCTGGTTCCTTGGCGATCGCGGAGGGATTCGGCTCGAAGGAGGTGATGACTCCGCAGAATGGGCCGAAGGGGGTGTTTTGGAATAAGCGGTAGTAGTGGCAGGCATCGTAGATGCTGGAGGCCACGAGGATGGCGGTGCCGCGGTCGTTGTTGAGGCGCGGCTGGACGCCGAAGTCATGGATGATGCTGGCCATGATGCGCTGCTTCCGCTCGCCGGCACTCATCAGCTCTTCCATGGTGGCCCAGCGCTTGCGCAGGACGGAGCGTTGATAGCTGTTCAGTCCCTTGGTGCTGCTTTCAAACCAATCGTCGATGGCCTTGTTCGAGGTCAGGCGTTGCGGCACGTCGCGGGCTTCGTATTTGAGGTCTAGCACCACCTTGTCCGCCACCGCCTCGTGGAACTTGTAGGTGTGGATGAAGGTGCCGAAGATTTCGCGGGTGGTTTCCCGGTCCTTGCGCAGCAGCGGCGTGCCGGTGAAGCCGATGAAGATCGCGCCCTCCAGCCAGCGCTTCATTTGTTTGTTCATGCCGCCACCCTGGGTGCGGTGGCACTCGTCCACGAAGATGTAGAAGCGACCCTGGACCCGCGGTGGGGTCCCGGTGAGGTCGAGGTTGAACTTGTGGATCAGCGCGCACATCAGCCGCGGCTGGGCGGCGATGAGCTTGCTCTCGAACTCCTGGCGCGAGGTGATGCGTGGGGAAGGGGATTCCGGGCTGATCACCCCGGCGTGGCGCATCACGCCTTCAATCTGTTTGTCCAGCTCGTCGCGGTCGGTGATGATGAGGACGCGACCGTCTGGATCGTGCTCCAGCAACCATTTGGCCAGCATGACCATGAGGATGCTCTTGCCGCTGCCCTGGGTGTGCCAGATGACG
>CALQKQ020000122.1 GCA_943331195.2 Akkermansia muciniphila
CGCGCCGCCCTCCTTCGCTCCTGCTCTCTCGCCCTCGCTCTCAGCTCCGCCACCGCCTGCAAAAACGCCTCCTTCCACTTCAAAAACACCCCCGCCGCCCCCGCCCCGACCCCGGGAGCCCCCCCCTCGCGCACCCCCGAGGAAGCCGCCTTCCTCGAAAAATGCGCCGCCCTCGGCGCCTCCGGCGGCTCCCTCGCAGGCCGCGACGGCTGGTTCTTCTCCTCCACCGAACTCCAGCGCCTCGCCCTCCTCCAGGACCCCGCCGCCCCATCCATCAAGGCCGCCACCGCCGCCATCGCCGACTACCACGCCCAACTCAAAGCCAAGGGCATCGAACTCGTCTTCGTCCCCGTACCCCCCAAGGCCATCCTCTTCCCCGACAAACTCTCCAAGGACCTCAAAATCAAACTGCGCCGCAACCAGCCCGCCCGCCTCGACTCCTCCCTCCAATCCACCTACGCCCAACTCCGCAGCCAAGGCATCCGCGTCATCGACCTCACCGAACCCCTCCTCGCCTCCCGCGAGGACCGCAAACTCGGCCCCATCTTTCCCAAAACCGCCGCCACCTGGGCCCCCCGCGGCGCCCAAACCGCCGCCGCTACTATCGCCGCAGAACTCAAAGACCTCCCCTGGCCCCATCCCCCGAGCGACCCCCTTATCTCCGAGGCCGCCACCCTCTCCTACACCGGCCCCCTCCCCTCGGCCCCCGCCCCCGCCGAATCCCTCCCCCTCCGCAACATTGGCCGCTCCGCCGACGGTAAAATGCGCTCCGTCACCTTCTCTCAAGGCGGCCACCCCCTCGCCCTCATCGGCGACGCCTCGCTCCTCGCCTGGCGCGAAGCCAATAACCCCGTCGGCTCCGCCAACGCCTTCGCCAGCCTCGCCGACCAACTCGCCTTCGAACTCCAAACCACCCCCGACCTCTTCCCCAGCAAAGCCGACGGCCGCAACGCCGCACGCCTCGCCATCCTCCGCGACGGCACCAACGGCCGCAACCCCCTCGGCTCCGCCAAAGTCGTCCTCTGGGTCGTCCAAGCCACCGACCTCGCCCTCAGCGACTGGAAACTCGTCCCCCTTCGCCTTCAATTCAACCTCACCCAGCCCCAGCTCCTCCTCTCCGACCCCTCCAAGTCCCCCCCGCTCCCCCCATCGCCCCCCGCCGCCGATTCGCCCGCCCCAGACTCCCCTCCCGCCCTCCCCGAACTGCCGCGCTGATCCCTGCAATTTCCGATTGCCGGACCGCCGCAGGCCCCTACACTGCGGATTCCATCACTTCACTGCACACCACATCCCATGGGCCAACAACTCAACAAAACCATCAAACGCAAACGCCGCCTCGCCCGTGTGAAGCGCAAGAAAGAACTCGTCCGCGACGCCAAGGCCAATCCTGCCCTAGCGAAGTCCCGCGCCTCAGAAGCCAAGAAGGCCCCAGCCGCTAAAAAGAAGGCCCCAGCCAAAAAGGCCTCCTCGAAAAAAGCCGAAGCCCCCGCCGCTGCCGCCCCCATCGTCGAAGCCGCCGCCGCCCCCATCGAAACTCCGGCTGTGGAAACTCCCGTCACCGAAGCTCCGCTCGCGGAGCCTGCTGCCGAAACCTCCGCAGAAACCTCCGCAGAAACCTCTGGCGAAACCTCCCCAGAAACCCCTGCCGACGCTTAAGCGCTTCCCCCTCCTTTACCAAGCCGCCTCCCCCCTTCGGGTTGGCGGCTTTTTTATTGGCCCCTTCGCGCCCCGCCCCTATATTCCCTCCAACCCCGCCTCCGGCGCCACCTTCCCCTCCCCCATGCACACCCGCTCCCTCCGCGCCGCCGCCCTTCTCCCCCTCTTCGCCCTCCCCTCCCTGCTGCCCGCCCAAGCCCTCCCCACCTCGCCCACCACCTTCAAAACCAAACCCGTCGGAGCCGCCACCAGCGGCGCCGCCCTCGTCCCCACCCCAGCCCCACTTCGCCAGGTCACCTATCTCACCCTAAGCCCCCTGCGCCCCTGGAACAGCCGCGACGGCAAAACCCTCCTCGGCAAACTCATCGCCTGGGAAGACACCGTCACCCTCGGCCCCCCTTCCCCAACCCCTCCTTCCCTCCCCCCCAAACCCACCGTCCTCAGGCAAAACAAAGCCCGCCTCCTCATCGAAAAAAAAGCCTGCGAAATCCCCCTCGACCGCCTCAGCCCCGAAGACCAAAAATTCATCCAAGACCTCCACGCCCGCCTCGCCGCCTCCCCCTAACAACCCATCGCGCCTCCCCCCTCCTCTCTTGGAAATTCCCCTCCTCCCCCAACGTATCCCCAGCCCATGACACTCCGCCCCGCCCTTTGCCTCCTCGCCCTGCCCACCCTGGCCGCCGTCCTCCTCGCCAAACCCGCCAGCCCCGAACCCACTTCCCCCACCCCCTCAGCCCCCGAAGTCGGCTTTGTCAGCCTCTTTGACGGCACCTCCCTCAAAGGCTGGCACATCAGCGCCGCCAGCGGCCACTCCGGCACCAGCAAACACACCAGCGGCGGCCGCTGGGTCGTCGAAAACGGCGCCATCACCGGCAGCCAAGACGTCCCCGGCAACGGCGGCCTCATCCTCAGCGACGCCTCCTTCGCCAACTTCGAAGTCTCCCTCGAAATGAACAACGACTTCGGCCCCGACAGCGGCCTCTTCCTCCGCAGCACCGAAGACGGCAAAGCCTGGCAGGCCATGATCGACTACCACTCCGGCGGCAACCTCATGGGCATCTACGGCGAAGGCCTCGGCGGCGTCCCCCACGTCCGCAATTACAACTTCACCGACAAAGTCACCGAAATCGAAGCCAAAAATACCGGCGAACCCCCCACCCCTCTCCCCATCCTCCCCCAAAGCTGGTCCTACTTCTGGCGCGCCGGTCAGTGGAACGAACTCCGCGCCCGCATCGAAGGCAACCCCCCTCACATCACCACTTGGGTCAACGGCGTCAAAATCATGGAATGGCAAGAAAAAGAAGTCCGCCACCAACCCGCCGGCCCCATCGCCCTCCAAGTCCACGGCGGCGGCGACTACACCAAACAATTCGTCCGCTACCGCAACATCCAGGTCAAAACCCTCAAGTAAGCCCCCGCCTTCCCATCCAGCCCAACTCAGCGGGGATCCACCACCCTCCCCAAAAAGAGGCAGGCCCCCGTCGCGCGGTGCTGGATGGCGAAGGCAAACGGACGGTCCACCCGGACCTACCAGGGCGGCCACCCACCCTCACGAGCCCAAGCTGCTTTTGAATCTGAAATTGGCTGCGTTGTTGGTCGGTAAGCCTGTAGTAGTTCCGTGGATTGGTTGGTTTTAGTTTTCCCCTCAATCGCCACTATTCCCGGCTTACGCCTCGTCAATTCGCCCTTGGATTTAAATTTCCCCCTTCATGCGCCCGCAGTCACCGCAGCTTTGCCCGCCGACTTCCGGGTTTTTACTGGCAAACCGGCACTTTCTTTGCTGGACTCACTGCTGATGGATTGGGCAGCCCTCTTCCGGGCCCAAAAGGCCGCCATCGCCTTTTGGATCTTCTTCCGTGAAACTTTCCCATTTCCGTAATCGATATCGAGAACTTTAATCATGTGGTTTCCGCCTCGCTGGAAGATAGCACGGGATCCGGCTTGGTGTCAATTTGACTAACAGGCCGCTTGGTCTGCCAAAAGCGACATCCATCAGCCCCCTCCAAGCTTGACAGAAATCTTTCAGAATCCACCTTGATGTCATGCAAACCACCCTGCGAATTGATGATCAGTTGTATCGGGAAGCTAAAGCCGAAGCTGCCCGGGCGGGGGTCAGCCTGACGCGGTTTCTGGAAGAGGGTTTGCGCCTGCGTCTGGAGCGGAAACCAACGGTGCCCCCGGCTTCCCACTCCTTCCGGGTCTATGCCGGCGGCCCGCCTGATGCCCGGAGCTGGGCAGAAATCCGCAGGAAAGCGGACGAGGCGGAGGAAGCCCATGATCTGGCCAAATTGGGCGTAACGGCCCGCCCGACCTGATGGCGCTTTACCTCCCCGACGCCAACGTGCTGATCCATGCCTTGCGCAAGGAGTCAGCAGAGCATGAAAGCTGCCGCCGTTGGTTGACGGACGCCGCTGCGGCGGGGGACGCCATCGGACTCTGTGAATGGGTGGAAGCGGCCTTGCTCAGAATCCCCACCCTTCCCCGGCTGGCCTTGGTGCCCATGGCGGATACCCTTGGCTACTGGAAGGACGATCTTTGGAGCTACCCTGGCACCCGCCGCCTCGCCCCCGGTCCGCGCCATGCCGTGATCTTTTCCGGTTTCATCACCAGCCTGGGTCTCTGCGGCAACGACGTAAACGATGTCTGGCTCGCCGCCCTCGCCATCGAGCACCGGGCAACCCTCGTCACCACGGATACGGGGTTTTCGCGTTTTCCGGGCCTGAGCTGGATCAACCCCTGCCCATCCGCCTAGCCCCTTCCCTTCCCTGCCATGCCCGCCAGCAGGCAACGCTTTTCCTCCCGCCGGGCGCTCTACTTTCCAGGTAATTTGATTGCCTTAGCGGTACCGCTGCCCCAACGGGGCGGCGCATACCAGCCTAGGGCAACGCCCTGGGTAAGCCAAGGTCCACGATCCCCGCGTTCTCAAGGAACGCCGCATCCCGACGCCCGGCGGACGTGTGCCCCATCCGCTCTATTTTCCAGGTAATTT
Source organism: Akkermansia muciniphila (assembly GCA_943331195.2). Taxonomy (GTDB): domain Bacteria; phylum Verrucomicrobiota; class Verrucomicrobiia; order Verrucomicrobiales; family V1-33; genus CAIZWU01. Next base: position 4,646 of record CALQKQ020000122.1, read on the forward strand.
GACTGGCGGTAAGCTGCAAATCCGCACAACCATAGGTGGGAGGACTCTTGCCGGGCATCATTGCCGAGGACGGATAACCAGGAGAGAACTCATGCTCTGGCCCACCCCTTTTCAGCCGGTCCGGGAGGATTTACCCCGGCAACACCCCGGTAATGAAACGTGAATATTAAGATTATAGCCGTGTATTTCCCTACATTTCAGGCATTTCTTTAGGGAAATAAAAAACCCTGTAAGTCACGGACTTACAGGGTTTGAAATGGTTGCGGAAGATGGATTTGAACCAACGACCTTCAGGTTATGAGCCTGACGAGCTACCGGGCTGCTCTATCCCGCACTCCCAGTCTAATCGCCCTGGGGAATTCCGCAAGTTGAATTTGCGAGTTTCGGCCCGGCCCCGAGCCCTCACCTCGCAAACCGCCCCGCCCGCCTTGCGCCTCTCCACCAGAAGCGCCCCCGCTCAGCAAATCGTCTCCGCGCGCTTTTCTCCTTGTGGGTTGTAAGTCAAGTGGTCAAGGTCGCGTCCATAGTCCGGCCCCCCGTAACGGTCTCCTCTCATCACAACCCAAACCCCAAGCGTAATCTACCTAAAAACACTATGAGCGATCTAGAAAATACACCCAATGCGAAGCGGCTCCTCTGGGCTGGCTTCATGGCCATTCTGGCCGCCGGCGTCGGCTTCGCCTTGCGCGGCGGCATCTTCGACAACTGGGGCAAAGAATTCGGCTTCACCGCCGCCCAGCTCGGAGCCCTCGGCGGCGCGGGCTTCTCCGGCTTCTGCTTCGGCATCATCATCGGCGGCGTCATCGTCGACAAGATCGGCTACGGAAAGCTGGTCGCGGTGGCCTTGGCCGCCCACATCCTTTCGGCCTTCGTGACCTTCGGAGCCAGCACTCCTGAGAATGCCTACAACATTCTCTTCTGGGGCATGTTCATCTTCGCTTTTGCCAACGGCACCCTCGAAGCCGTCGCCAATCCCCTGGTGGCCACCCTCTTCCCCGAGAAGCGCACCCACTATTTGAATATCCTGCACGCCTCCTGGCCCGCAGGGATGGTGCTCGGCACCGTAGCCGGCTGGATCCTCGACGACAAAATGCAGGTCCATTGGAAATACCAACTCGCCCTCTACCTCGTCCCCACGGCGGCCTACGCCCTCATGTTCATGGGCCAAAAATTCCCCAAATCCGAAGCCGCCGCCAAAGGCGCCAGCTTCGTGGCTATGCTCAAGCCCGTCGGCATCCTCGGTGCCCTGGTGGTCTGCTACCTCCTCGCCCTCTTCTTCGGCGATATCTTCAAGGGAGTCTCCCCTGAACAAGCCAGCACCATCGGCTACGGCGTGGGCGGCGTGCTCCTCATCGCGGTGGCCGTCATGACCAAATTCTCCCTCGGCTCCCTCCTCCTCTTCGTCCTCTTCGTGACCCACTCCATCGTGGGTTCCGTCGAACTCGGCACCGACAGCTGGATCCAGAACATCACCGGCAACCTCTTTACCTCCGAACAGGGCAAATACCTCTTCATCTGGACGTCCGCCATCATGTTCGGCCTCCGCTTCTGCGCCCACTGGATTGAGACGACCCTCAAGCTCTCCCCCATCGGCCTCCTCCTGGTCTGCTCCCTGATCGCCTGCGTCGGCCTCAACCTCGCTAGCGGGATGCAATCCTTCGGCATGGCCCTCGTCGCCCTCGGCATCTACGCCGTCGGCAAGACCTTCTTCTGGCCCACCATGCTCGCGGTGGTCGGCGACCGCTTCCCTCATACGGGAGCCGTAGCCATGTCCATCATGGGCGGCATCGGGATGCTTTCCGCTGGCCTCATCGGCGGACCCGGCCTCGGTTACGGCAAGGATCGCTTCGCCGCAGAATCCCTCCAGGCCAGCAACGCTCCCCTCTACCAGGAATACAAAGCCAGCAAGGCCAGCACGTTCCTCAACCTAGAGTCCACCTCCGTCTTCGGCCTCGACGGCAAGAAGCTCGGGGACGCCAAGGATGCCAAGCCCCGCAGCGCTGAGCAGCAAGCTGTCGTCATGGCCGACCAGGCCGGGGATCGCAAGACCCTCAAAACCGATGCCTATCTCCCCGCCATCATGGCCGGCGTCTACATCCTCTTGATGCTCTACTTCAAGGGCATCGGCGGCTACCGCCCCCTCCGCATCGACGAAGTCAAAGCCTAAACCGAGACCCTTCCTCCCGAAGCTTCTCCCTGCACTGCGGCCTCTCCCCTCCCGGGAGAGGCCGCTTTTATTTACCCCTCCAACAGCCCCACCACCCGAATCACCCAAAATAAGAGCAGCTGTCCGGCGAAGGGTGGGTGTCCCGTAACGCTGAAAATGACCTGGAAAATAGTGGTCCAGGTCGCTGTCCACCGCGTGACGGCGCTTCTCCTTCCACCCGAACTCCACCTCGCTCAAATTACCTGGCGCTCCGCTCAAATTACCTCCTGAATAAACTCTTGCGTAAGTTACACCGCGGGAGCGATTTGGGTACTGAAGGCTTGTATTTGGCCCAACGCCACTGACCTCCCCCATGGCGCCAGATCTGCCCCAAAGGGGCAGCGCATACCAGCCCAGGGCCAGGCCCTGGGTAAGCCAAGGCCCCCGATCCCCGCGTTCTGAAGGACCGCCGCATCCCGCCGCGCGGCGGGCGCTGGCCCCATCCTCCTCGTTGCGGCGTTCCTTCAGAACGCTCAAATTACCTGGAAAATAGTGGTTTTTCTTTTGGGTGGACGCTCAAACTCGGCGACGCCGCAGGAGTTCGGAGGGGCACATGCTTAGTTCGGGGTGTAAAGTTTGTTCTGGAAAATGCTTTAGCCTTGCCCTGCGCGCCCCTTTGGGAGCCTGCGGAGTGAGGCGAACGCAGTGATACCGAACGCGGCGGATACCAACATTTGGCGATCAGACCGTAAATGGCGTGTTGATGGGGCACTTCGAGGATGTTGGACATACCCCTCAGCCTCGGCCTCCTCCGCACCCTCGGGGCCGAACTTCCTCGATACCCTCCAGCCCCCCCTCCCCCATGGCGCAATGTTCCAGGTAATTTGATTCTTTCCCTTTCCCGGGGGAGGTATGGCATTTTTCGGGAAGGATCAGGGATTTACGGTCTGCGTCGTGGTGATCATCAGAATGGATTCCAGAACGGGATTTCCCGGCTTCTGAGGTGAAAAAGGGATCAGTGCACAGTCGCTACCATTCGACAAAAAGCACTTTGAAGAGAGACGGGTCACTTGAGTCTTGGGAAAAGTTTCGGCCGATCCTTTCGCCGGAGATGCTTCCTTTATGAATTTCCAATCCACATCAAGGTTCAGCTCGTCTCCGGTGACAGGTTTGCCGCACAGCTTGATGAAGAGGCCCGGTTCCTTGAATTGATCATCAAATGGATCGGAAAGAGGCGAGGGCTTGGGATTCTCCCTCCAAGAAGCACCACTTTTGAAAAGCACTTCGCTCCCCGCCAAGGCGGTGACTTTCGGATACGAAACGACGGAAATGCCCGGTTTCCCTCTTAAGGAGGAAAGCAACTTAGCGACTTCTCCGATCCAGCTTTGGGTCGGAGGCACCTGTTTTCCGGGCCAATCCACGCCCGGCTCCTTTTCGATGAAATGGACTTCGTAGGTGATCAATTTCGCTCCGTGGGGCAGAGGGCTATTGATGGGTGGCGCAGCCGTCTCTGCGATCGTTGGGCCGGTGGTGCGGCAGGAGATGAGCAGGGTCGCCGTTGCCAGCGTCAGCAGTCCGGCGGCGGTCAGCCGCAGGCGCTGCCCTGTCGTCAGGGAGGCGCGGGAAATGCTATGGTCGAGAAGGCGGCGCACTCTGTTTCCTACCTTGCTGGACTGGGCCATCGCCAGTCCAGTGGTGACTTTGCCCTGATGAAAATGCTGACGAACGATCGTGAGCAGGTCGGCGCTGTAGGCGGCGGGTTCGGCTTGCCCGCGGGTGAGGACCCAGTCATCGCAGGCCGCTTCCCGGCTTTCATTCAACAGCCGCCGGGCGATCCACGCCAGGGGATGGAACCAGAGCAGCATGGTGGCGGGGACGGCCAGCATTGAGGAGAGGGCATCCCTCCGGACGATATGAGCCAATTCATGCCACAGCACATGGCGGAGCCTTTCCCCGGACCATGAGGCCGCCTCCCGCGGTAACAGAATGGCGGGTCGCCAGATGCCCCAGGTGGCGGGCATCGCCCACGATTCGCCGACAAACAGCTTCGGCCGACGGAGCAATCCCGTCCGCAGACGCTCGTGGTCCAGGGCGTCTGCCAGAAGGCCGCGATGCACTTCAGGACAGGTCCGGCGGGCGATGATTCCCCGGCAGCGGCTAATCATAAACCATAGACCGGCGGCAGCGGTTCCCAGAGCCCAGATCAGGAAAACGATTCGTGGCCAA
>CALQKQ020000123.1 GCA_943331195.2 Akkermansia muciniphila
CTGGCTCGCCCACCGCTTTGTCGAGCACCAATGGAGCCTCAAGGCGATGCACCGATTGATGGTCACCTCCAGCACCTACCGGCAATCCTCCACGGCCGTGAGCGACCGGGCCGCGCTCGTGGATCCTGACAACACCCTGCTTTCTCGCTCCAAGCGTCGCCGGATCGAGGCCGAAGCCGTGCGGGATGCCGTGCTGGCCGTTAGCGGTCGTCTCAATCCGGAGGTTTTCGGTCTCCCGATCTTCCCTCCCCTGCCGGAAGACATCGCGCAGCGGGTAAAGTATGACCAGAGCAAGTGGGCGACCGACAACGGCCCGGAAGGGCGTAAACGCAGCATCTATATTTACCAGCAACGCACTCTGACCATGCCTTTCATGCAGTCGTTCGACGGGCTCGTGTGTGAGGATTCCGTGCCAGAGCGGAGGCTGTCCGTGACCCCGCTTCAGGCGCTCGAGATGTATAACGGCGGTCTCGTAAATGAAGAGGTCAAGCACTTCGCCGCCCGGGTCATCAAGGACGCCGGCGACGACCCGCAGCGCCGCATCGAACGTGCATTTGCCATCGCCTTCGGCCGCGCGCCAACCGCCGCAGAAATCACGGAACTGAGGAACGACGCCGCCAGTGACGAAAATCTCACTGGTCTCTGCCGGATTCTGTTTAACGCCAGCGAATTTATTTATGTCGACTGACGATCCTCTTCACCACCCCTTCCAGACCCGACGGGATTTCCTCCACCGGAGCTGGAATGGCATTGGCGCACTCGGGCTCGGCGGGCTACTGGCCGATGACTTGCGCGGAAATGATCTGCTGGCTGGGGTTCCCCCGGTGCCGGGCGATCCCCTTCGGGAGCGGTTCCAGATGCATGGTCGCAAAGCAAAGCACTGCATCTTCCTCTTCATGCAGGGGGGCGTTTCGCAGATGGATTCGTTCGAATACAAACCGCGTCTGCGCGATCTCCACGGCCAACGCTTGCCAGATACCGGCGTCTCCGGGGAATTGCAGGGACGACTGACATTCCCTCACGAATGCGTAGGCAGCCCGTTCGAGTTCGCGCAGTATGGCCAGAGTGGCCGCTGGATTTCCTCGCGGTTTCCCCATCTGGCGAAAAAAGTGGACGATCTCGCCTTCATTCATGGCATCAAGACGGACAACCAAAATCACGGCCCGTCCACCTACCACGTGACCACCGGCAGCCAGTTTCCCGGGCATCCCTCCGTCGGCTCATGGATCCAGTACGGCCTCGGCACCGCGAACCAAAACATGCCCGGCTACGTAGTCATTCAGGACCCTCGCGGGGCCCCGGTCAACGGAGCGGCAGTCTGGGCCAACGGCTACCTGCCCGCCGCTTACCAGGGAACTTTGCTGCGCCACCAAGGCGTGCCCATTCTCAACTTGTCCCGCCCGCATTCCCTGACCGAAGCCGAACAGCGCCGAGAGTTCGACAAAATCAAACGTCTGAACGAACTCCACCTCGCCACACGCCCAGGAGCGTCGGAACTCGAGGCCCGCATCAGCGCCTACGAACTCGCCTTCCGCATGCAGACCGCTGCCCCGGAGACTGTGGATATCTCCGGTGAGCCGGAATCCATCCAGAAACTCTATGGGCTCGATAACGACAAAACCGCCGGTTTCGGCCGCCAGTGCCTCCTCGCCCGTCGCCTCGTGGAGCAAGGTGTTCGATACACCATGCTCATCAACGGAGTTCAGATCGGCGGGGACAGCTGGGACCACCACGGCAAGGTCAAAGACGGCATGATCAAGAAGTCAGCCGAAGTGGACCTGCCCGTCGCCGGGCTCATCGAGGACCTTAAACAGCGCGGCCTACTCGAGGAAACTCTCGTCGTCTGGGCCTCGGAAATGGGTCGCACCCCCTTCGTGAACGGGTCCGCCGCAGGCAATCCGGGGCGTGAACACAATTCCTACGCCCTCTGCATGTGGATGGCCGGCGGCAACGTCAGAGGCGGGGCCACTGCGGGGCAGACCGACGACTACAGCCTGCGCTCCCTCGGCGAGCCTATCCACGTCCGCGACGTCCACGCTACCATCCTCGACCTCATGGGACTGAATGATGAAAAACTGAACTACCTCCACGCCGGTCGCATCCGGAGGCTGACAGATATCGGCGGCCACGTGATTTCAGAGATCATGGGCTAACACTGCACGGCCATGCCCCGCACCCGACACGCCCTGACACGCCCTGACACGCCCTGCATGAACGTCGCCGCTTCAGCTCAAACCGCTTCCGGCGAACTTTCCGCGACACCTCACCCTAAAAGCGGGAGTTGGAACACGACCAAAGCGCCCTTTCTCGGGACCAGGATAGGGAATGATCCGTGTTTTCTCACCTAACTAGGCTCGCGGTTAGTTGAGTCCCCTCCGCAGTCAAAATCCCCCTCAAAATCGTGTCCGCTAGACATCCCCGCATGATACCGCAGACATCCTGATGCCGGAGGCATCTCAGCCGGTAGCCGGTGGTTGAGCGGAGCGACACCACCGGATTCCCCGTTTTCGCATCATCCGCACCCTGGCAGGGGTGCCAGCGCTCCGTCCCCCCAAAAAGTTCAACGCGTGAGGAGAACGCCTAACGCGCCAGCACCTCGCGGTCGCGAATGAAGATAGTCAACTCGCGATTTTAGGTTTATAATGAATGCGATCGCGTGAAAAGCACCCCGATGAAACTTTCTTCCGACCTTCGACGGGCCAAATGCTCTGCAGCCGTCTTTCCCCGCTTGCAGAACCGAAGACTCCTGCTGCTCACGTTTGCCACGTTGATGGCGAGCACCGGTTGGGCCGCGGCACCGCCCAACATTATTGTCATCCTCGCCGACGACATGGGCTATTCGGACATCGGCTGCTATGGTTCCGAAATCGCCACGCCGAGTCTGGACTCGCTGGCGAAAAACGGCGTCCGCTTCACCCAGTTCTACAACGCGGCGCGTTGTTGTCCCACCCGCGCGGCGTTGCTCACGGGCTTGTATTCCCATCAGGCCGGCATTGGCTTGATGGAGGGCGACTCGGGCTTCGATGCTTATCGGGGTGAGTTGAGCCGGAAAGCGGTCACCGTGGCCGAGGTGCTGCGGCCCGTCGGTTATCGCACCTACATGACGGGCAAGTGGCATGTCACTTCGGCCAAGGGTCCGCAATCGGATCACTCTAACTGGCCTATCCAGCGCGGCTTCGACCGCTTCTATGGCACGATCACCGGCGCGGGGAGTTTCTACGATCCCGCCACCCTGTGCCGCGACAATCAGTTCATCACCCCGCTCAACGATCCGGACTACCAGCCGAAGCAGTATTACTACACCGATGCCATCAGCGACCACGCGGTCAAGTTCATGGAGGATCACGCCCGGGATCATGCGCCAAAACCGCTTTTCCTCTACGTCGCCTACACCAGCGCCCACTGGCCCATGCACGCGCTGCCGGAGGACATCGCCCGCTACAAGGGCCGCTATGACGCCGGTTACGAGGTCATCCGCCAGGCGCGGATCAAACGGGCGCGGGAACTCGGCGTGCTCGATCCCCGCTGGGAAATGTCTCCCACCGTGGGCAAGTGGGACACGGTCCAGGACCGCGAGTGGGAAATTCAATGCATGGAAGTCTATGCCGCAATGGTCGAGTCCATGGACCGGGGCATCGGACGCATCGTCGCCGAGTTGAAACGGCAGGGCCGACTGGAGAACACGCTGTTTGTTTATCTGCAGGACAACGGGGGCTGCGCTGAGGGTTATGGCCGGAATTCCAATGCGAACGACGTCAAGGGCAAGGTCTTTTCGCCGATGGGTCCGGACGAACTCCAAACCAAAATGTGGCCGCCGATGCAGACGCGCGATGGCCGTCCGGTGTTGACGGGTCCGGGTGTCGCTCCTGGTGCCGCAGATACTTACGTCGCCTACGGCGGCAACTGGGCCAATGTGTCCAACACCCCGTTTCGCGGTTACAAACATGATGGCCTAGAAGGCGGCATCAGCACGCCGTTTATTGTCCACTGGCCGGCGGGCATTCCAGAGTCGCGGCGCAACGCGGTGGTCAACTCCCCCGCGCATCTCATCGACCTGATGGCGACCTGCGTGGACGTGGCCAAGGCGTCGTATCCCCGGCAGTTCAAAGGCGAAAACATCCCACCGCAGGAAGGCCTCAGCCTCGTGCCCGCATTCCTCGGCCGGGACTTGCCGCGTACCGCCCCGCTCGCCTGGGAGCACCACGGGAACCGTGCCTTGCGCGACGGTAAATGGAAGATCGTTACCGAGTATCAGGCCAACCAACCCACCAAGTGGGAACTTTACGACATGGAGGCCGACCGCACGGAACTCCACGATCTCGCCGCCACGCAGCCGGAGAAGCTCAAGGAGCTGGCGGGCCAATGGCAGGCCTGGGCGGATCGTGTCGGCGTGCAGCCCTGGCCGCTCCAACGTCCCGCCAAATAGAAAACAACTGGGCAATTTTCCGCCAGTCGACCACCGTCGCCTAATGAAAACAAAAAGCATATCAATCACCTTCCTTTCCCTGCTGGCCGTCTGCGGTGCGGCCTTCGCTGCGGAAGCGGTCCCGCAAGGCGATCTCAAACCATTCCTGGGTGAGCCAAAGATGGAAAGCCAGCAAGTGTTTCCTAGCGACCGTTTTCCCAACGTGGCCGTCGCCAGGGATGGCTCGGTGCTGGCGGTCTGGAACGGCGTGAAAGTGCGGCGCAGTGAGGATGGCGGCGCGACGTGGGGGCCTGAAATCACGATCGGGCCAGGATTCATGGGCGGCGGCGTTACCGTGAACGACGCCAACGGAGACGTCTTCGCGTTTGTGAGTGAGGGTCATCCGCCGAGCACGGAGAAAATTTACCGCAGCCAGGATCATGGCAAGACATGGTTAGTGATGGACGCGGTGATCAAACCGGACAGCCAAGGTAACAAGCCCGAGATGCACATGAACGATCACGGCATCACCCTGATGCGCGGCCCCCACAAAGGCCGCTTGATTCGCCCCTCCCGCTTTTATGCCAAGGCCAACCATCCTAGCGAGTGGCCCAACCATTACACCAACGCCATCTACAGCGACGATGGCGGCAAGACCTGGCTCACCAGCGAACCCTTTCCCGCCAACGGCACCGGCGAAGCCACCATTGCCGAGCTGTCCGACGGACAAATCTATTACAACACCCGCCGACACTGGACGCCGGAGGGAATGGACAATTCAACCCGCTGGACCGCGACGAGCGACGATGGCGGAGTCACATGGAAGGATCTGACCATGTGCAAGGATCTGCCCGATGGTCCACGTGATACTGGCTATGGCCTGATGGGCGGGCTCGGGAGATTGCCGGTCAAGGACCAGGACATTCTCATCTTTAGCAACGTCGAGAGCCACGCCGGCCGTCGCCAGGGCACGGTCTGGGCTAGCTTCGACGGCGGCAAGTCCTGGCCGCTGAAGCGCCTCGTTACGGAAGGCGCCTTCGCCTACTCATCCCTCGAGGTGGGCCGTCCCGGCACGAAGAGTGAAGGCTGGATTTATCTGTTCTCCGAGGGGGCGGGCGGGGAAATGTGGCGCTTCAATCTGAGCTGGCTCCTCGCCGGAACCCTCACTGGTCACGGAGAAGTGCCGAAGTGGGTTGGGGAAATTCCTGCTGCCAGGCCCACGGCCAAAGCGGAGCCCGCCGTGGACGCCAGACAGGAGTCGCTGATTCCCGCTCCCCGCCTTGAAAAGTGGTGGTTTGCTCTCCACGCGGAAAGAATCGGAGATATGGCGGAAAAGGATATCGACCTGCTGATGATCGGGGACTCCATCACCCACGGGTTCGACTCCGTGGGTGCCAAGTACTGGAAGGAAGTCTTTGAGCCGAGGAAAGCCATCAACCTCGGGTTCGGCGGCGACCGCACCCAGCATGTCCTCTGGCGGCTAGAGCATTTACCAAAACCTAAAAAGGACCCGAAAGGCGCCGTCCTTCTTATCGGCACCAATAACATCGGCTGGGGCAGTGATACGCCAAAACAGGCCGCCGATGGAATCCAGGCCATCGTCCACAAACTGCAGCAGCTTTATCCCACGACCAAAATCCTCGTCCTCGCCGTCTTTCCCAGGAGAGAAAAGCCCGACCATCCACACCGCAAACAAATCAACGAGATCAACTCCCTGCTCCCTGACCTGCTCAAGGATCTGAAAAACGTTAGCATACTCGACCTCGGCCCAAAGTTTCTCGATGAAAATGGCGTCCTGTCAAAAGAGATCGCACCGGACACGACCCATCTAAGCGAGAAGGGATTCGAAATCTGGACCAGGGCGCTCGAACCGGAACTGAAGAAACTGCTGGGGGAACCGTAATGCCAGCCATTTTCTGAATTGTTGGATTTCAAAATCACTCATTTCGAAAATGGGCCGTTCAGGTCGCAATCAGAAATCAATTGAGATGCCACTGATCTATAGAGCTGGTCCCACGGGCGGTTGATTTCTTCTCACGGTTTTCTGGCTGGGGTGAAGGATTCTGCGTTCAGGGCCCAGGGTTCGGTTTGGCCTACCAGCGGGCGGTTCGGGCTCTCCCGCAGCCTTTTGGAGCCTCTTTTGCGTGGCTTGTGGGCACCGCTTTTCCGGGTGGGGGAGCTTCCTCACGGTTTCACGCTCTTTGCCTCCCTCCCGGCACAGCGGGTCCCGGCTTTTTCCGTTGCTCGGCGCGGCGGCTCCGGTTTGGCTCTGGGCTTTTGGTGGGGTTTGCTTCCGCCGCGCGCGCCGATGCTCTTTTCCCTAACTGGGTTGTGCATGATCACGTTCTTGAAGATCGCCACCCGCGCTGCGGTGCTGCCGCGCCGCTTCATGCCCTCTTTCTGTTATGCCACCTTGTCAAATCCCCTGTGGGACAGGCTCCAAGGTAGCCAGACCGTCCCGGTCTGGATCCATTGTCGCACCCAGAGCGGGACGCTCTGGCTACATCCAACAGCTCCTGCGTCGGGTCACTGGAAAACCGCTTCAGCAATCCGTGCCGCTAGTGCTCCCCGGCCACCTTCTGCCGATGCGCCGCCCAAGGTAGCCAGACCGTCCCGGTCTGATCCATTCGGAATGAAATAACTGCTAGTGAAATGAAAGCGAGCCGTCACCCTGGCCCTCCATTTGAAGACCGTCGGATGGAGTGTGCTTCAAGCTGGGGCCACCTATGCCCAGCGCGGCATCGCCGCCCGCAAAAGGGAGTTTTTTTGGTAATGCCAGGATTGGAACACCGCTCCCGCGGCTCCATTGCGGCTGAGCCAGAGCGTTTCGGACTGCTCCGCCTTCCAGTTCACTACATTGAGCGCTGGGCCGGCAGAAACCGAGAGCTCTAGCCGCCCCAGATGGGCCGCCACGCTCGGGCCGAGAGAAACGGTATGCAGATCCACGTCGAAGGACGAGGTCATCGAGTTGTAAAAGTGCGCATGATCCGTGTCGAGGATCTGCCCTGCGGAGGTGGACCGTTCCACAGGCGTGGCGGAGAGCAGCGGTCCCGGCCCCGCAGCGCTTCCCGCATAAGGGGCTTGAGGCGCGATGATGCCATCGAGATCATAACGGTCCAAAACATTCACCTGCCGGAGGATGCTTTCCTGATATGCGGAATAGCCTTGGGAAGCCCGGTGGTCTCCCAGATTGAGGAATGACCATTCCAAGGTAAGGCCCATCGTCGCCGCCGCCAGGGGATGGAATATCCAGTCTAGCTGAATCACGGGTGCATTGCCGTCCCCATCAGGGCTCCAGTTAGGCATGGCCTCATCGGAATGGGATGACCGGTCGGATCGGCTGGACCCAAAATCGCCCGCCATTTCCAGCATGCCCCCACCGGTGAGCTGCTCTGGATCGTCGTATCCCCAATTCCAAGTTAGGCCGTCACCTGGCGTTCCGGCATCGGGCAGCATATAACCGTTATCGTAATAGCGAGGGCCAAAGCCTCCCGCGCTTCCGGCTCCCCTGCCAGGCTTTCCCCAAGCGCGGGCGAGGAAAGGCAACGCCTCGCATGGGGATTGGGACCGGGTTTCAAGTTGAAATCCGCGCGTGTCCCGCCACATCCAGCCGCCGGATACCCGAAAATGCCCGCTAACCTCGGCAGGTGAGGTGGTGAGATCCAGCGCATCGGGTGCTGAAGCCGGGCCGCAGAGCGCGGCGGGAGCAGTTGCTATCACTGCAGTTAGGGAAAGGCGACGGAGCATGCGAGCGCGATGGTGGGGGAATGGGAATAGCTGCATAACTTTAGGAAGAGGCGGGAGTGACATCCTTGATACGGTACATCCTCGTCGGCGCGGCTGAGGGTGGAGCATCGGTCCCGGGCGGGCCCCGGTCGATCCACTGAGTGCGGTTGGCCCCCGTGTGAATGTAGGTCGGCGAGGTTGTCCACGTGGTGAAGTCGCTGCTGTACTCTACTTGATACCAGTGGCCGGAAATGGAATCAAACTCCAGCAGGATGCTCCCATCCTTCAGCGGCACAATCCGCCGGACCGCCATTCCCTTCCCGTCCCCGGGAGGAGCGGCGGCGGTGAGCGCATTTTCCACCGACAGAATCGGCGTGAAGGTGCGGGCGCGAGCAGGGGAGTAAAACGCCAGAGTCAGCTCTACCTGGGCTCCAGGTTCCATGGAAGCGGTCCAGTCAATCCTGGAACCGGAGGAGCTGGGGGAAACGGTAGCGTTATACAAGGTGGTGCCGGCGGGTAGTCCGGCGACCTGCAAGCGGAAGCCATTCTGGACCAGGCCCGTGGTGTTGACGACGGTTACTTTCCTGAGCAGCAGGCCGCTCTGGGGATCGATGGCTGGGGTTCCGGTGGCCGTGGCGGTGGGGAATTCGGTGCCCGCCACCACGTCGAAACTATGGTCCAAAGGGCCCCCGTCTGAATCCGTGGCCCGCACCGTGATGTGGGTGGTTCCTGGCGTGAGCCCGGTCAGCGTAAGCGTGGCATCCGTCAATACAGCGGAAGCGGCGACGTCATTGGAATTGGCCACTAGGCTGAAGGTGAGGGGATCGCCGTCGGCATCGCTGAACCATGCGGCA
>CALQKQ020000124.1 GCA_943331195.2 Akkermansia muciniphila
AGGGGTCCCTACGGGGCTATGTATTTGCAGTTAGAAAAATAGTCGGCCCAGGTTTATTTCGCCTTGGGGCGGGAGCGGTAGCGTTCCGCTAGGCGGGTGTGGCGGGTGGCGAGGGATTGTTCGGTTCCGGAGATCCAGAGGTGTTTGACGACGGAGCGGATATCGAGGATATCGCCGGTGGCGGCGAAGAGGGAGGCGTCTTTGCCGGGTTCGATGGAGCCGAGGGTATCGGCGACGCCGTGGAGTTGGGCGGGGATCAAGGTGATGGCGGCGAGGGCGGCTTCGGGTGGTAGGCCGAAGGCGGCGGCTTGGGCGGCGCTGTAGGGGAGGTTGCGTTGGCTGGAGGCGCTGAAGCGGCCGAGGCCTTCGCTGATGGCGGTGACGACGCCGGCTTGGTGCAGGATGGCGGCGGCGCGGAACTGGACGTCGTAGGCATCGGCGCTGCTGCTGGGGAGGGTGAAGACTTCGCTGTAGATGACGGGGATGTGGCGCTGGGCGAGTTCTGGCGCGAGCATCCAGGCGTCGCGGCCGCCTTCGAGCACGAGGCGGAGGAGAGGGTGTTGCGCGCTCCACTTGAGGGCGGCGCGGATTTCGCGGAGGCCCTGGGCGTGAACCATGAGGGGAAGCTCGCCCTTTAACACGGGTCCCATGGCTTCCCAAGCGGGCACGAGGGGGCTGCCTGGGGGGCGTTTTTGCCAGGCTTCGGCCTGGTTAAAGAAGTCGTCGATGGTGCGGATGCGTTCGAGGCGCTCGCGGGCTTGCTCGTCGAGGGATTTGGCTTTTTCTGGGGCATTGGGCCCGGGGATGGCGAGGGAGTGGTCGGGCCAGAAGAGGTGCATGGCGGTGCGGCGGCGCACGGTCATGTCTTCGAGGGTCCAGCCGCGGGTGGCGAGGAGGCCGGAGGTTCCGGAGAGGAGTTGGCCGCCGGGGATGGGGACGAAGTGGGTAATGCCGTTAGCGCGGGAGACGGGGATGAGTTCGGAGTCGGGGTTGACGGCGGTCCAGGACTCGATTTCTGGGGTAAATTCGCCGGTTTCCTGGTCATCGAGGGAGGCGCGGATGCCGGAGATTTCGACGAGGCCGAGGTCGGTGGCGGCGCTGATGAGGCCGGGGAAGAGGTGGAGGCCGGTGAGATCGAGGGTGCGGTCGGCGGGTTGATCGAGGTGGGCGGCGACGGCGAGGATGCGTTGATCTTGGAGGAGAACGTCGCCTGGGGCGAGGGTGCCCTGGGAGACGGTGTGCACGGTGGCACCGCGCAGGAGCAGGGTCTCGGCGGGGGCGGCGGCGGCGAGGGCCAGCAGGGCGGCGAAGGATAGGCTCAGTTTTTCCATGGCATTTGGTGGTCCAGGCAGCAGTCGAGGCAGAGGTGGCTTTGGCGGTCTTCGAGGGCGCGGAAGAAGAATTTGTCTTGGGCTTTGGCGGCGGCGGGGTCGGCGGGGGGATCGCCGGCGAGGGTTTTGGCTTTGGTGATGAGGGCTTGGCGTTCGCGCTGGCGGGCGTCGGCGCGGCGGTGAGCGGCGTCGCTTTGGAAGAATTGTTGGCCTTCGATCCAGGTTTCCTGACAAACGCTTCGGGTATCGAAGGGGTGGCCGCTCCAGATGGCGAAGTCGCCGTCTTTGCCGGGTTCCAGGGAGCCGACCCACTGGTCGATCCCTAACTGTTTAGCGGGATTGAGGGTGACGAATTTGAGGGCTTCGGTTTCGGGGGTGGCGCCGTATTTGACGGCCTTGGCGGCTTCGAAATTGAGGCGGCGGGCGTGGTCGGAGGAATCGGAATTGAAGGAGACGAGGACGCCGCGTTCGCGCATGATGCTGCCGGCATCGGGAATGGCGTCGTAGACTTCTAACTTATAAGCCCACCAATCGGAGAACGAGGAGGCTCCGGCGCCGTGCTGGGCGATTTCGTCGGCGACTTTGTAGCCTTCGAGGATGTGTTGGAGGGTGGCGACGCGGACGTTGAAGCTCTCCATGACGCGGAGGAAGACTAACACTTCATCTTGACGGTAGCTGTGGCAATGGACGAGGCGTTCGCCGCGGATGATTTCGGCGATGGTTTCGAGTTCGAGGTCGCGGCGGATGGGGGGGCCGCCCTGGCGGGCTGAGGAGGCGAGGGCTTCGGCGTATTGTTTGGCGGCGGTGAAGCGGTTGGTATGGAAGGCGGGGACGCCCATGCGGCTTTGGGGAAAGCGGCTGCGGAAGTTATCGCCCCAGTTGGACTGTTTGACATTTTCGCCGAGGGCGAACTTGATGCCTCCAGGGGCGGCGGTGAATTTGAGGCCTTCTGGGCTGGCGCCGTCGCGGAGTTTGATGACGCAGCTTTGGCCGCCGATGGGATTGGCGGATCCGTGGAGCAGGTTGGCGACGGTGAGGCCACCGGCGAGTTGTTGGTGAATGGTTTCGACCTCGGAGTTGACGACGTCGGCGACGCGCACCATGGCGGTGGAGGGCAGGGTGCCTTCATTGACGCCGCCGAGGATCATGCTGTGGTTGTGGCAGTCGATGAGGCCTGGGGTGACGTGAATGCCGGGGCGGTCGATGACGAGGGCGGCGGTGGGGACGTCGACGGGGTCGATGGCACCGACGGCGCGGATTTTGCCATCGACGATGAGGAGGCTAGCCTGTTCTAAGCGGCCTTGCGGGCCGCTGGTCCAGATGGTGGCGGACTTGATGAAAACGGCGGGAGGGGCTTGGAGGGGGCCGCGGTCTTGTTGGGCGGGCGCGGCGGTGAGGGTGGCGCGGAGGGTTTCGAGGTCCTTTTTGGGATCGGGTTTGTCCGGGGCGCTGGGTTCCTTTTTGGCTGCTTCGGGCTTTTTTTCTTCGGGGCGGAGGGGAGCAGCGAAGCGCTGGCCATCGATCCAGACCTCGCGGACGCGGGCTTTGGCGTCGAAATAGCGGCCGTTTTCCACCACGGTGAGGTAGGCGAGCTTGCCGGGGTCGAGGCTGCCTAACTGGTCGCTGATGCCGCACAATCGGGCGGGCACGGTGGTGAGGGCGGCGATGGCATCGGGTTCACTGAGGCCGCGGGCGATGGCTAGTCTGACATTTTCGCGGAAGCGGCTGGGTTTGCCTAAGCCGTGGGTGGTGAGGGCGATGTCGAGCCCTGCGCGGCGGAGCATGGCGGGATTGCTAGGCGCTTGATCCCAGGCGCGCAATTGGTCGGAGGAGAGGGCGAGCCAGTCGTCGTCCTCGGGGAGTTTGGCGGCTTCGGGAAAATCGACGGGGACGATGAAGGGGACGGCGGCGGCGCGGGCGAGGTCGGGGCGGCGCCATTCTTGGCCGGTGGCGAGGAGGATGGGCTGGAGACCAAGTTCGCGGGACAGCTGCATGGCGCGGTCGCCCATGAGGACGCTGCCGGGCTCGAAGAGGACGGGCAGGGTTTTGTTTGCGGCGAGCCCGAGGGCATTGAGGGATTCATTGAAGGCAGGCCGGGGGCGTTCGTTGGGGTGCGCGACGTAATGGGCGGTATCGGCGGCTTGGAATTGGGCATCGAAGAAGGCTTGGCGGACCACGGCGATGACGCCCATGAGGGAGCCTGGGTAGCTGGATTTGGAGTCGGCGCTGTCCTCGGCGCGGGGCACTTCGAGGGCGATGTGTTGGAAGGTGTCGGGGCGGAGCACGGCGGCATCGGCTTCGCTGGAGGCGAGGGAGGCGAGGGTGCTGGTGCCGCGGATCACGCCGCGGTCGGGGACCACGTTGGCGGCGGTGAAGCCTTCGGCGCGGAGGGCGTCGAGATCTTTGGGGTCGGGAGCATATTCGCGGGACATGCGGCGTTCTGGGGTGACGACGGAAGTGGCGCTGGGCCCGACGGCGGCGGAGGGGGCTCCGGGAAAGCCCCGACCGGCTCCTGAAGTTAGGTTTTGTTGTTGGGGGGAGTCGGTTTCGGCGGAGGCGGCGCGGTGGGCGGCGCCTTTTTTGGAGAGGGAGAGGTGGGCGTCGATGAAGCCGGCGTAGATGGTAGTGCCGGACATGTCGTGGACTTGGGCGTCGGCGGGCAGGGGGAGCTCGGCGGCGACGGCGGTGATGCGGCCGTCGTGGAGGAGGAGGGTTCCTTTTTCCAATTCGCGACCTGGTTGGAGGATCAAGCGTCCGCCGACGAGGGCGTGGCGGGTGCCGGGAAGGGGGCGGGTGGCGGGCGGCCGCAGGGGTTCGGCGGCGGAGAGGTTGCTAACCGCTAGAGACGCCCAGAGGAAAGGCCAGGCGAGGAGGAGCGGGGGACGGCAAAGATTCACCATAGTGGGCCCATGGTGTCGCGTGCTGGGGTGGGGCGCAAGCTGCAGACGGGGGCCGAGGTGATTTTATCGGAGAACTCTGATTTTAGGGAAACAGAGTTAGGCCGGGCTCGGCGCAGGGTGGCGGAAGGGGCGGCTGATCAAGGGTTGGGCTTGAGGTCGGGGTCGCGCAGGCGGTAGTAGCCGCGGAGGACGGCGGGGCCGACGCGGGAGGGTTCGGTGTCGGACCAGGTGGCGGCGCCGGTGGGGCCGGGCACGAAGGAGTTGTTTACTTCGATCCAGCTGCCCAAGTGGGGGGAGTAGTCGATGCGATAGTTTTTGCCGGGGGTGCCGAGGGCTTGGAGGGTGACGAGGGAGGGGCTGCGGGTGAGGCTGGTGATGCGTTTGAGATCTGGGGGGGCGAGGGTGAGCGACTCGAGGGTGAGGCCGTTGAGGATGGGGTTGTGGTCGGTGATGGCGGGGTCGGTGGTGAGGTCGCTGGTGAGTTGGATATTGAGAACGTTGTCTGGGGCAGTGAATTGGTAGGTGACGACGACGCCTTGGCTGGTGTTGCCGGGTCCGCCTTGGATGAGGGCTGGGAGCAAATCGTTGACGACGAGGAGGCCCTCGACGCGGATGTCGAAGCCGCGGTTGGCGCAGCATTGTTCGGCGAAGAGAAGTTGCAATTTGTAGGTTTGGCCTGGGACGAGGTTGGCGAGGTTGACGGTGACGGGGCCGGTGTTCCAGCGGATGGACTGCATGACTTGTTCGATGACGTCATCGTTGGGGGTATCGCCGTAGGTGGGGTTGTGCCAATTGGGGATTTGGTTGGGGGCGGACCAGGAGATGCCGGGGGCGCTGTCGGAGGTGAAATTGGCGTCGCGGGCTTGGCCGACGGTGCCATTGGTGCCGAAATTCATGGCGTAGGGGAAGGTGCCGTCGAGATCGAGGCCTTCGCCTTCATCGCCGCCGAGGAAGATTTCGGCGGCGGCGAGGACGGAGGTGCTGAAGGTGGTTTGGTTGGGGCCGATGGGGTTTTGGCTGATCCGGAGGTCGGTGACCCCGGCGACGCTGAGGGAATAGCTGTCGCCGGAGACCATGCCGGTGGTGATGAGGTCGACGACGGCGGGGTCGGAAGTGGGGGCGATGCCGATGATGGTGAGGCCTTGGGTGAAAGTGTAGTTGGCGGGGTTGAACAATTGGTCATCGGGGGTCATGGGGCGGGTGAAGCCGACGCGGATGCGGTTGAGGAGGGTGGCGGCGACGTAGGCGACGGAGGGGGCGGAGGTGTCGAGGGCGACGTTGACGGCGGCGGTGTCGGAGGGGAGGTCGCCGAGGGGGTTGTAGACATTGAGGGTGTAGTCGCCGGCGTCGGTGGGGAGGGCTTGGGTGATGACGAGGGTGGGGCTGGTGCTACCCTGGGGGAATCTGCGGGAGCCATCGGCGTTGGTTTCGGCGGGGTAGAGCGGGCTGCCGTTGAAGAGCCATTCGTAGGTATTAGGGAAGCCGGTGACGCTGGCCGTTAGGGTGATGGTTTGGGCTTCGACGGCGTTGGTGATGGGGACGGGTTGGGCGCTGATGGTGATGGGAAAGTAGGAGATGCTGAAGTGGCGTTCTACTTGTTCGGCGCTGAGTTCATAGTTGTAGAAGGCGAGCTCATCGACGGCACCGGCGAAGGGCAATTCACCGCCGCTGCGGCTGCCGATTTCCAGGGGGGCGGAGAGGTTGTGGCGGAAGGGCAGCACGAAGGTGGCGGTGCGTTCGAGGACACCGTTGACGTAGAGGCTGGCGGTTTCGCTGCCGTTGTAAGTGAGGACGACGTGGTCCCAACGCCCGGCGACGATGGGGGTGCGTCCGGCGATGGCGACGAAGCTTCCGCCGCTGCCGAGTTGGGCGTCCCAGCAATTGCCGCTGTTGCCTTGGTAAATGACGTAGCCAGCGCGGCCGGTGCTGCGGTTTTGGCTGGAGAAGACGGCCTTGCCGGTGTTTCCGGAGAGGTCGGGTTTGACCCAGCATTCGACGGAAAAGGCACCGGCGGGGTTGAGATTGGGGGAGAAGGGCACGCTGGCGGAGACGCCGTTGGTGCTCAGCTTGATGCGGGTGGCGGCATCGGGGGCGATGCCGCGGGGTCCGCTGAGGCCGCGTTCGACTCGGTTGAGGTTGTAGGTGCCTTGATGTCCTCCGGCGACGTCGGCGAGGAGGGTGCCGCTGGTTTCATTTAATTTCCAATAAGCGGTGGGCCCGTCCGCGAGGACCGAGGCCGCATAGGTTTCTCCGGGGGGAGGATTGGAAATATTGATAGCGAAAGGGGCGCTCGTGGTGGAACCGGTGGCGTCGCTAACTGTGACGGTATAGGATCCGGCGGAGGCCAGGGTGGTGTTGAGCAGGGTAAAATCTGGGGTGCTGGCGCTGAAGTTATCGGGGAGGTCGGCACCGTTGCGCTTCCAAGCATAAGCCAGAGGGGAGGCGCTTTCCGCTTTGACGTGATAGCTGGGACTGCCGCCCGCCCAGAGATTCCAAGTGCCGACGGGGGCGGATTGGATGAGCGGGGCGGCGGAGGCGGCGGCGAGGAGAAGGCTGGTGAGAAGCCCGCTGCATAGGGCGAAGCGGCGGCGCGGGGAGGAGGCAGCAGCGGGGAAATCGGCAAGCGCATTCATGGCCGCGACCATAGGGGAAGCGGGCGGCGAGGCAAGGTCAATCGGCGGCGATAGCGCGGAGGGCTATTCTCCGCGGGCTTTGATTTCGATGAGCATTTGATTATTGTTGGTGTATTTGCCCATGACTTGGAGGAGTCGCTCGACGGCTTCTTGGGGGCGGTGGCCGGAGAGTCCGCGGCGGATGAGGTGGACTTTTTCGAGTTGGTGGGCGGGGAGGAGGAGCTCTTCGCGGCGGGTGCCGCTTTTGAAGATGTCGACGGCGGGGTAGACGTAGGCTTGGGAGATTTTGCGGTCGAGGACGAGCTCCATGTTGCCGGTGCCCTTGAATTCTTGGAAGATGAGGTCGTCGCCCTTGTTATTGGTTTCGACGAGGGCGGTGGCCATGATGGTGAGAGAACCGGCTTCGCGGGTGTTGCGGGCGGCGGCGAAGAGACGCCGGGGGGCTTCGAGGGCGCGGCTGTCGAGGCCGCCGGACATGGCTTTGCCGCCGCCTCCGCGCATGGCGTTGTTGAAGCCGCGGGCAAGGCGGGTGATGGAATCGAGAAGCATGAAGACGTGCTGACCGGCTTCGACAAGGCGTTTGGCGCGCTCGACGGCGAGGTGGGCCATGCGGATGTGGTTGCGGGGGTCTTGGTCGTTGCTGCTGGCCATGATTTCGGCACCGGGGAGGGCCCGGGCGATTTCGGTGACTTCTTCGGGGCGCTCGTCGACGAGGAGGACGATGACTTTGACGTCTTCGTAGTTGTGGAGGACAGCCTCGGCGATGTGTTGGAGGAAGGTAGTTTTGCCGGCGCGCGGCGGGGCCACGATGAGGCCGCGCTGGCCGCGTCCGATGGGGGAGATGAAGTCGATGAGGCGGGTGGTGTGGCGATTGGCCTCGGTTTCTAGGATGTAGCGCTTGTTGGGGTTGATGGCGGTCAACTCTTCAAAGAGGGGCAAGGTGCGGTAAGCGCTCGGGTCGAGGCCGTTGACTTTGAGGAGTTGGGTCACTTGGGGGCCGCGGCCGCCGCGCTGCATCATGCCATCGACCCAGACGCCTTCGCGGAGGCCGTGTTGGCGGACGAGGTCGGAGGAGATGAAGGGATCGGAGGGGGAGGGAACGAAGCCGCGGTTTTGAGGGCGGAGGAAGGCGAAGCCTTTGTCGGTGATCTCGAGGAGACCGGAACAGGGTTCGGGTGGGCTGAGGGGGATTTCTGGGCGAGGAGCGCGGGGTTCCCAGGAGCGGGGTTCGCTGCGGGAGTCGGGCCGGTGGTCGCTGCGGGGTTCGCTGCGGGGTTCGCGGAAATCGCGAGGCTCGCGGCGGTGATCGCGAGGATCACGGGGTTCGCGGCGGTGGTCTCGGGGATCGCGGGAATCGCTGCGCGGGTCGCGGGGTTCGCGGCGTTCGGGGGAATCGCTGCGAGGCTCGCGGGGGAAATCACTGCGAGGCTCGCGGGAATCACTGCGAGGCTCGCGGGAATCACTGCGGGGGTCACGGGAATCACTGCGGGGTTCGCGGGAATCGCTGCGTGGGTCGCGGCGTTCGGGGGATTCGGCTTCGGTGGGAGTGTGGCCTGGGGGGAGGGGACGGCCGAGGCGGTCCTGGAAGCGCTGTTGTTTTTGCTGTTTGAACTTTTCTTTGCGTTGTTTCCAGCGCTCCCATTTGGTGAGGCGGCGGGATTCGCCGTCGGGACCGGTTTCGCTATCGCTGGGAGGGGCGTTGGGGTCGCGAGGCGGGTAGGAGCGCTCTTGGCGAGGAGGGTAGGAGGAGGAGCGGTAGGAAGGGGGTTCGGCGGGAAGCTGGGCGGGGGTTTCCAGCGGGGGCAGGGAGGCCGCTTGAGCTTGGGGTTCCGGCTGGGGCCGCGTTTCGGCCTGGATTTCAGCCTGGGGCGGCACTTCGGCCTGCGGTGGGGCAGATTTGCGGGCGGGGGCGCGGCGGGGGCTGGGGGCTGGGGGGGTGATTTCGGGGAAAAGTTCGGGCTCGGCGGCGGGGGGCGCGGCTTTTTTGGCGGCGGCCTTGCGCGGGGCGCGGGCGGCTGGTGCTGCGACTGGCTCGGCGACTGGCGGAGTTGGGGGAGTTGGGGGAGCGGGCGCTGGGGCGGGAGTTGCGGCCTTGCGACTG
>CALQKQ020000125.1 GCA_943331195.2 Akkermansia muciniphila
CGCTCGGCCAGGGTGCGGATGGGCGGCAAGCGGTCGCCCACGGCGAGGCCTTCGGAGTGGATCGTGCGCATCAGAGCGCGGACGATGTCTTGCGGGCGAGACATCGCGGGAGGCGCGGAGGAGGATAAGGCAGGAGGGGGCATCGGCAGGAGGAGGCGGCAGAAGGAGGCGGCGGGCGGCGGAGCGAAGCCGTTTAGTGATGATCAGATCTCGGGGCCGCCGGCCAGGCGAGCGTTGCGCAGACCTAGGAGATCAAGGGGCTTTGGCACCAGGTTTTCGCAGCGCGATAGGTTGATGGGTTGATGGGTTTCGCGGAAGGTCGGATGGTGAGACCGCCGCTTGATTGCTTTCTGATAATCACGAGGTTCCATTTTAAACCGCCCCTCTCCGATCGGTCAATAAAAAGGTGCGCCGGCGAAAGGAACGGGCTCCGGCGGCTGCGGGGGGAGGCGCTAGCGGCCGACCGTCGGCGGGAATGGGAGGAAAACCGGGGCCCCCGGCGAGCGGCGGGGAATCAGGCGCGGGGATGGAAGGTGGCGTGGACTTCCTTGAGGCGCCGCTGATCGACGTGGGTGTAGATTTGGGTAGTGGAGATGTTGGCGTGGCCTAGCATTTCCTGAATGACGCGCAGATCGGCGCCGCCGCTCAGCAGATGGGTGGCGAAGCTGTGGCGCAACAAATGGGGGTAAACCGCCAAGTCCACGGCGGCCGCGCGGGCCTTCACGATCTGCCAAAGCCGCTGCGTGGTGAGGGCTTGACCGCGCACGCCGAGGATCAGGTGGCTGCTGCTGCGCCGATTGACTAACAGCGGCCGCCCGCGCTCTAGCCAAGCCCGGACCGCCTCCAGGGCCCGCCGTCCCACCGGCACTAGCCGCGTCTTGTTCCCCTTGCCAGTGACCCGAATGAACCCTTCCTCAAGAGAAAGCTGATCCAAGGTGGCCTGCGCCAACTCCGCGACGCGCAGGCCGCTGGCGTAGAGCAACTCCAGCACCGCCAGATCCCGAAAATCCAGCGGCCCCTGGGGATCAATGCTGGCGAGGAGGTGCGCTACCTCGGCTTCGGTGAGGGTTTCCGGCAGCGATCCCTCCAAGCGCGGCGCTTCGAGGCCCTCGGCGACGTCGCGGGGCACCCGTTTCCGCGCGGCCAGCCAGCGGAAGAAAAGCTTGAGGGCGATGACTTGCAGCCGGATCGAAGCATTGCTCAGCCCTGCTTCCTTGCGC
Source organism: Akkermansia muciniphila (assembly GCA_943331195.2). Lineage (GTDB taxonomy): Bacteria > Verrucomicrobiota > Verrucomicrobiia > Verrucomicrobiales > V1-33 > CAIZWU01. The sequence continues at coordinate 1,221 of CALQKQ020000125.1, forward strand.
CGCAGGAGGTAGTCGGTGAGGTGCTCGAGGGTCACCTCGACCGGATCGTGCAGGCCTCGGGTTTCCTTCAACCAAGAGGCAAACGCCTCGAGGGTTTGGCGATTGGATAGCTGATAGTTGACGGAAAGCCCGCGCTCCGTGGCGAGATACAAGATGAAGCTTTCCAGCGCGGGGCCCATGCTCATGCTTCCTTCCGTTCGAGGGCTGGCGCAATGGCGGGGCCGCCCTTTTACTTTCGGATCCGAATCTGCGTGACTTCGGCGCGGCTGGCACCGTAAGTCCTGGCCTATGCGCCTTCTTGCTTCTGCTCTCTCGCTGCTTTTCGCGGTCCCCGCTTTCGCGGGGCTTTCGGTGGCGCCTCCGCTTCCGCCGCTTCCGCCGACGGCCCCGGCGGCACCCCGCTTGGTGCTCGATTTCGAAAACAGCTATGAATTCGGCGAAGATTCCCCCGCCGGGCCGGGCGGGTCGATTTATCGCAGTCGGGTTTCCCTGCCCTTCTTTGTGCCGCTGAACCGGTCCTGGCGCTTCCTCGGGGCGCTGCGCGGCGGATGGTCGGACTACGAAAGCGATCCCTTTGGCGGCTCCGGGATGGAGACCTGGAACACGGGCGGCCTGGTTTCCCTGGATGGGGATTTTAGCGAAACCTGGTCGGGGACTTTCGGCTTGCTCGGCTCGGCGTCGTGGGAAGACGGAGCCTCCTTTTCGGACAGCTGGAACGTGGGGGCCTTGGCCCTGGCTAACTACCGCTTTTCCCCAGGGCTCAAAGTCGGCCTGGGGGCGTTTTATTTGACAAGGCAAGGCGGGGACGACCTGCTCGTGCCCGCGCTCGGCTTGGATTGGCAAATCAGCGAGCGGTTCTCGCTCAAGCTCTACGGGATCGATGCCAAGGCCACTTGGGCCCTCAACGAGGTGTGGTCGGTCTACCTGCACGGGGAGTTTGATCCGCGGGGCGCGCAACTGCGCGAGCGGAAGGGCGTGGCGGCGGAATCCTTTCGGGATCAGGGATTTCTGGCGACAGGAGGCCTGCAGTGGACGCCTTGCCAGGCCTTTCGGCTCAGCGTAGAAGGCGGGGCCGCTTTTCACAAATACAGCCTCTTCGACGGCGCCGAAGTGGAGCTGTCCCAGGACCGACTGGCCCCGGCTCCCTTCGTCAGCCTAGCGGCCCGGTTTTCCTTTTAGGATTTTGACTTCCTGCTAGTCGAGCGATTCCTAACTACCACCTATCTGGGGCGCGCGCAGCCCGGCGCGACCCAGATTCAGGGCGGGTTGTCGAGGCAGAAGGTGCCCTCGTCGAAGTCCCGGAAAATGCCTTCGGAGAAGGTTTGCCGGGTGAAGCGTCCCGCCTGGGGTGCCGTGAAGGTGAATTGGTAATCCTCCCCGTGGGCTGGGCCGAAGCTAGCGACGAGGCGGGCGGTGCGCGTGCCGGTGATGAGCCAGGTGCCGGTGAACGCGCTGGTTTGGCCTGCCAAGTACCGCTCTCCGCCGCCCTCGCGGCTGAGGGTGAGGCTGCTGCCGTCGGGAAGGTCGCCGAGCGCGAGGGTCCGCTTGGCGAGGGAGGTGGGCACCGCGAGGACGGCGCTGGGGGCGGGAGCGGGGCCGAAGCTGCCCGCGCTGGATTCCTCTAACTGCGCTCCGCGAAAGCGTTGCCGCGTGAAGTGCCCGGCCCGGGGGGCGGTGTATTGAAAGAGCAAGACCTCGCGGGTGCCATCCGCCACCTGCAACTCCGCGCGGCCCTGCTCTGGCCCGGAGCGCTGCCACGTCCACAGGCAGGCTTTGCTAACTTCGCCCACTTGCCAGGTTCCCTCCGCGCTCTCGGCAAAGGCGGCGCGGTTGATCTGCAGGCCGTCGTTGCATTGGAGGCTTTGCCCCGCGAGGGTTTCCGGTGCCCAGGCGAGAGGTGCCTGGTCGAGCACTTTGAATCGAAAAAACGGCAGGCCGCCCACCGCCAGGGACTGTTCCCAAGCCGCTCCCGTCCCGCGCAGGGGAGCCCCAAGGTCGCTCCACCACTGCAAATCCGCCGACCCCTGCAATTGGTAAAGCAGCCCCGGTGCCAAAGGCATCGACAGCACCACCGTCGGCCGCAAGCTCACCGAAGGCGAAGCCACCCCCAGCAAACCCTGCGCCGCCGCGCCCCCCAATCCAGCGGCCAGGCACGCCGCTCCCGCACAAACAAGACGGCGCAACGAACATTTCATGGCTTCAAAGCGCACAAGCGCCACCCCCATTATCAAATTCTCCCGCAGAAGGGCAAGGACTTTCCCAAAGGACCTCAGCGGGCCGCCTCGATCAGCTCCGCAAAATCCCGGAAGAAATACCGCGCATCGTTGGGCCCAGGGGCGGCTTCGGGGTGGTACTGCACGCTGAAAATCGGGGCCTCCCGGTGGCGCAGACCCTCCACCGTCTGGTCGTTTAAATTCAGGTGCGTCACTTCCACGTTGGACGGCAGGGAGTCGGGATCGACGGCGAATCCGTGGTTTTGGCTGGTGATGGCCACGGTGCCCGTGCGGAGGTCTTGCACCGGCTGGTTGCCGCCGCGGTGGCCGAATTTGAGCTTGAAGGTTTTGCCCCCGAAGGCGTGGCCCAAAATCTGGTGGCCCAAACAAATCGCAAACAGAGGGGTTTTGCCGATCAATTGCTTGACCTCGCGGTGCACGTAGTCGAGCGCGGCGGGATCGCCCGGACCATTGGAGAGAAATACCCCGTCCGGCTGGAGTTCCAAAATTTCCGCCGCCGTGGTGGAAGCCGGCACCACCTGCACTTGGAACCCTTCCTGGCGGAGGCGCCGCAAAATATTGCGCTTCACCCCGAAATCATACGCGACAATGCGGTATTTCACCTCCGGCAAGGCCTTGATCACGGGCCCGTCGGCGTTGGGCAAGAGCCACTCCCGGCTGGCGGTGCTCTCCGGATCCCACAGGTAGCGGGTCGGCGTGCTGACCTCCTTCACAAAATCGCTGCCCACCATGCTCGCGCTGGCGGCCGCCCGCGCACAAGCCGCCGCCGGATCCAGCACTTCGGTGCTCAGAAAAGCCCGCATCGCGCCCCGCGTGCGCAGGTGTTTGGTGAGCCGCCGGGTGTCAATCCCCTGGATCCCCAGCAGATTCCATTTGCGAAAGTAACCCTCCAGGCTGTCCTCGGCCCGCCAATTGCTCGGTGCCGGACACAGTTCCTCAATCACAAAGCCCCGCACCTGCGGTTGGGCGGACTCGTCATCGGCCGCATTGACCCCGTAATTTCCAATCAAAGGATAGGTCATGGCCACAATCTGGCCCCGATAAGAAGGGTCGGTGAGCACCTCTTGGTACCCCGTCATGCTGGTGTTGAAGCAGGCCTCACCCGTGATGCTGCCCGCGACGCCAAAGGATTCACCAAAAAAATGGACTCCGTCTTCGAGGGCAAGGATGGCTTTCATAGGGGGGGAGTAGCCTTCTGCGTAATGCACCACCCCGTGAAAGCAAACCGGTTTTTTGGAATCGCTCAGCTTCGGCCCCGCCCAAGCCGGCTCACGGGGCCTGAAGTTGCCGCATTCCCTCGTAGAGCACGATGCCCACCGCCGTCGCCAAATTCAAGCTGCGCACGCCCCGCTGGGGTATGGTGAGGCAGTGTTCCGCGTGCTCCGCGAGCAGGGCCTCGGGCAAACCCTTGCTTTCCCTTCCAAAAACGAGGTAATCCCCCTCGCGAAACGCCTGGCCCCAGTAGGGCCGCGCCGCCTTGGTGGTCAAAAAGAAAAAGCGCGCCTCCGGCCCCGCCGCCGCCCGCAGCGCCGCCCAATCCGCCCAGCGGCGGCAGTCCACATCCTTCCAGTAATCCAGGCCCGCCCGCTTCAAGCTGCGATCGTCGATGGCAAATCCCAGCGGGCCCACCAGGTGCAGCGCCGCCCCCGCCGCCAGGCAGAGCCGCCCGATGTTTCCCGTATTGGGCGGAATTTCCGGCTCGATCAACACCACGTGCAACATAGCCCCCACCTTGGAACCGGCCCCCGCCTCCCGCCACTCCCATTTTGCGCGGCCAGCCCCCCGTCAGGCCCGCGCGCGCGCCTTGGCCCTTGCGCCGGGGCCGGACCGGCCCCATGGGGGAAATGGCGGCACCCGAAACGGTCGCCGGGAGCGGCTTTTGCGAGCCGGTCCTGGAGGAAAGTCCGGACACCACAAGGCAGCGCGCCGCGTGATGAACGCGGGCAGTGGGCAGTGAAAACTCCCGCTGACGGACAGTGTCACAGAAAATAAACCGCCTCCCGCCCGCAAGGGTTGGGGGTAAGGGTGAAAAGGCGGGGTAAGAGCCCACCGCCCCGCGCCGCAAGGCCGGGGGCACGAAAAACCCCGCGCGGTGCAAGACAAACAGGGAAAACAGGCCGCCTGCCTGACCCTGGCGGCCCCCCCCGGTCGTCAGGATAATCCCGGGTTCGTCGCACCCGGCCGCAAGGCTGGGAAGGAGAGTCGCGAGACTCCCCTTAGAGGAATGGCCGTTGATCCGCCGGGCAACCGGCGGGGGACAAAATCCGGCTTACGAAGGTGCCGCCACTCCTTCACGAGGCCCAAGCCGCTCCAGGACCACCCGGTCCTGGAGTCAGCGGAAGGGCCCATCCAGGGCCTCGCGGGCGCGGCCTTCGCCAAAGCGCCCCAGGCGGCTACCCTCCCTCCGCGCCGGCGCGCTCTTCCTCCTTCTTCTCGGCACGGCCGGGCAACAGTTGCCGGAAAGTGACCCCATTGGGCTGGGTGATCCATTGATAGCGGCCGCGCAGATACACCTGCGCCTCCGTCGCAGGATAGCCCGCCCACTGGATGCGCCCGGGGCCGGGAAGGTTGATGTAGAGCAAGAGGGCCACATAGATCCCGGTCGGCACCGCCCCTCCCAGCCGCACCAGGGCCGCCGCCACCAACAAGAGGGCCGCCGGCAGCCAGTAAATCAGATACCAATGGTACAAAAAGGGACTTTCCGCACTGCGGTGCATCCCATAGGCCGCCAGCGGCGCCGCCACAGCCGCCAGCAACAAAGGTCGAAACCCCGCTTGCCCCCACCACCACCTCAGCCCCACCCCCAATAGCCAGGGCACCACCAGCAGCAAAAAGGCCGCCGTCAGCGGCTCCCTCTCAACATAGCCCCCCAGCAAAAAATCCCCCGCCCCCTTTCCCTGCTCCAACCACGGCGTCGACACTTCCATCGGCGGATAGCAAAACCCTCCCCCGTAGTGCGCCCAGGTCATCAGCACCCACATCCCATGCAGGGGGCCCTTCATGGTTTTCAAAAAAGCCAGGGCCTGCGGCAGCGCTGGCAAAATCAGCGGCACATACGCCAAGCCCGCCAGCACCGCGCACAGCCCCCAGCGGCTCAGCGCCATCCGCGCGCTCCCCGCCACATCCCCCCGAAGGCGCCACCCCAGCCCTCCCGTCAAAAAGACCCCCAGCGAGGCCGCAAAGTAGATGCTCCCGGGATTGGCCATCAGCAGCCCCAGCAGACTCCCCGCCACCGCCCACCAATCGCGCCAACGCCCCCTCCGCAGCGCCTGCCAGGCGCAAGCCAGCGCCAAGGGAGTGAAAAGCAGCACCATCCCATACCCGCGGGCCTGCGTGGAAAACTCCACATGCAAGGGATGCACCGCCCCCAGCAGAGCCGCCAGCAACCCCACTTCCGGCCGCCCCGCCAAGACCCCCAGCCACACCAACACTCCCAGACCCGCCATCCCCGCCAGCAGCGACGGCAGGCGCAGCGCCACCAGCGAAACCCGCCACCGCTCCGCTCCCGCCATCGCTTGCCACGCCCGCACCGAGCCCCGCGCCGCGATGCTAAACAAAAACGGGTTGTTCGCCTGGGCGCATTCCCAAACCGTCAGCTTCCAGGGATGCACCACCGCCGCGCCCGCCACCTTCCCGGACGGCCCCAGCGGCACATAGCCAATCATGCTCCGGCGCACCGTGTCCTGCTCATCCCGCTCCATAAACCGCTCCATCCGCGGCAGCCGCGCCGCCAAGCCCACCAGCACAACCAAGCCCAACAGCACGCGGTGCCGACGCCGCCACCGCCCCCGCTCCTGCGGCCCCTCCACCACTCCCGCAACCGCCCCGCGCTCCCCCACCCGCGCCCAGCTCATCCACCACCGCGAGCTCAAGCCCAGCACCCCCAGCACCGCCGCCATCCACGCCCCCGCCCACCACAGCTGCATCGCCACGATGTCCTCAAAGCGCAGCGCCTTGCCCCGCGCCAAATGCCGCGCCCCCGCGCCCTCCCAGGGCTTCTCACTCCACCCCAACCACGCCCCCAACAACAGCACCCCTAACCACAGCGCCAATGCCCAGCGGCGGCGCCTCCCCGCCACCTCAGCAGCACCAAGCAATCCCTCGCGGCGAAGTCCCCAAAGCAAAGATAAAGGCAGCATAGCAAAATCAAGGATCGGCATCCCCCTCCACCAGCCCAGCCGGCCCAGGCGGCAATAGTTGGTAGAGATAATGCGTAAAAGAGGCCTCGTCTAAACCCGGCAGCACCGCCGCCACCCGAAACTGCCCCGCATCCTCCAGCAAGCCCAGCACCTCCCCCGCCTCCTGCCTCGCCTGCGACTGATGCCCTAGCGCCACATACAGCGGCCGCCCCTCCTCCCGCGCCTGCCGCATCAAGTCGCGCAACTGCGCCGCACGCTTCAGCGCGACCGCCGCCGGATCATACACCGGGCTCTCCGACCACGTCACCGCATAGAGGCTGCCCTGCGGATTCCCCAAGGACTCCGGATAGGGCACCCCCCGCGCCAGCTCCACCGCGCCCCGCAGATTTTCCCGCCCCTGCCGCCCATAGCACGCCAAGCCCGGCACCCACGCCGCCACAAAAGCCAGCGCCACCGCCGCCCCAAGCCATCGCGACCGCCCCCGCAGCAGCCCCCCCAGCCCCACCCCCAGCACCACCAACAAGCCCGGCAGCAAGAAAATCGCATACCACTTCAAAAAGAGCGTCCCCTGCATAGTACAATACCCCCAAGTGAACAGCGCCCCGCCCACCAGCGACCCCACCACCCCCAGGCCCGCGCCGCCCCGCAGCCGCCCCGCGCCATAGATCAGCCCCGCCACCGCCCCCACCGCCCCGCCCCACGGGCCAGCCCACAAACTCATCACCGAAGGCTGCTGAGAGGCCTCCGCCACCGGCAAGCCCGGAATGCCAAACCCCATATACCCCGCCACGTCCTGAAACCAAGGCAGCGGAAACGGATTCCCACTTTTGAAAAAAAGCGGATCCCGCAATATTTTCGCCAGCTGCAAATGGAGCGGCAAATTGATCGCCGCATAACAACCTACCGCCACCACCCCGGCCACGCCTAAGGGCACCAGCAGATCCGCCCGCCGCCCCCGCCGCGCCGGACTCGCCGCGAGCACCCCCAGCGTGACATACAAAGCCAACAGCAGGTGCGCCGTGCCCACCCACACCGCCATGCCCATTCCCATCGCCAATCCCAAGCCCAGCCACGCCCTCCAGCGCCCCGTGCGCAGCGCCGCTTCCAGCGCCACATACAGCAGCGGCACCATCAACAGCAGCAGCCCATAACTGCGCGCCTCCACGCTATACCTCACATGCCACGGATGAAAGGCCCCTAGCATGGCCACCGCCAGCCCCGCCCCCGGCCCCCCCAGCCGCCTCCCCAACCACGCCAATACCCCAATCGAAAGCACCCCCGCCACCAACACCGGCAAGCGCAGCGCCACCTCATTCACTCGCCCCACCGGAGCCCCCGCCACACCCCGCCACAC
>CALQKQ020000126.1 GCA_943331195.2 Akkermansia muciniphila
CCGCCCTCTCCCGGCCCGACCCCCATGCACATTTCCGACATCCTCGCGGCCACGCCGACCACGCTTTCCTTCGAATTCTTCCCGCCGAAGACCGCAGAAGCCTCGGAGCGGCTCTACGATTCCATCGCCCAACTGGAGCCCTATCAGCCGAATTTTGTCAGCGTGACCTACGGCGCGGGCGGCGGCACTCGGGAAATGACCCACGACTTGGTGGTCCGCCTCAAGCAGACTACCGCCCTGGATCCCATCCCGCACCTCACCTGCGTTTGCCATCAGGAAGGGGAAATCGCCGACATCCTGGGTCGCTACGCCGAGGTGGGGGTCAGCAACATCCTGGCCTTGCGGGGGGACCCGCCCAGCGAGCGCGGCGGCTACGACCGCTCCCAAGACGCCTTCCAGTATGCCGCGGATTTGGTGAAATTCATCAAGCGCTTCAACGACTCCGGGGCCCACCCGGACCGCCGCGGCTTTGGCATCGGCGTGGCTGGGTTCCCCGAAGGCCACCCCCTCACGCCCAACCGCTTGGTGGAAATGGACCACCTCAAGGCCAAGGTCGACGCCGGGGCCGACTACATCTGCACCCAGCTCTTTTTCGACAACCACGATTTCTACGACTTCCGGGAGCGCTGCGACCTGGCGGGGATCCGCATCCCCATCATCGCGGGGATCATGCCCATCACCACCACCAACGGGATGCGCCGCATGGCGGAATTGTCCGGGGGCTCGGTCTTCCCGGCCCGCCTCCTCAAGGCCCTGCAGCGCGCCGGCACCGACCCGGAAGCGATCCGCCGCGTCGGAATCCACTACGCCACCGAGCAGTGCGCCGACCTCCTCAACCACAAGGTGGCGGGGATTCATTTTTATACGCTCAACCAATCCAGCGCCACCCGCGAAATCTACGCCAGCCTCGGCCTCAAAGACAGCCGCGCCCTGGCTCCGGCCTCGGCCTGAGCCGAGGGCGGGCGGATCTGAGCAAAACACCGGCGCGGGCACCGGCGCCGGCACAGGCATTGGCATTGGGCATGGGGACAGGGACGGGAACGGCGAGCAACTCGCTGGCGCGTCGCGGTCGCTCGCGGTACCGCCATTTGGCAGGCCATTTGTGTTGTGAGGGTCGTTCAGGAGGCCAGGTGCTTTATCTGCGTCCATGGATGCCCCAACGGGGCTTTGCATACCAGCCCAGGGCAACGCCCTGGGTAGCAGCCCAATCTTCCGGGTAATTTGCGCAATCTTGCCACGGGCCATGCCCAAGCCCCAAAGGGGCGCCCCAAGGTGGCCCAGGGCAACGCCCTGGGTTTAGCGGTTCCCCCTCTATCCCGAGCCCTGAAGGGGCGGGCCACTGATTAGGTCGCCCCTTCAGGGCTCGCTTTGCTTTTTGACTTGGTAAACCCAGGGCGTTGCCGGGGGCTATCTTGCTTTGCCCCGGTTAGGGAGGCGCTACAGTCTGGGGCGCGCTTGGTCGAGATCGGAGAGGCGGTCGATGTGGACTTGGGCTAGGGCGTCGCTGCGGCGGTAGTCGATCAATTTGAGAAAGGCGCGGGCCGCGCGGGTGGCTTGGGGTTGGGTGAGGAGGAGGGTGGCGGCGCCGACCTGGGTTCCGGGCACTTCGCTGAGGGGGCGGGGGTCGCTCAATTCTAAGAGGAGCCGGGGGCGAAACCAGCGCAGGGTGGTTTGCAGGGTCAGGCTAGCGAGGTTGGCGTAGTTGATTTCGATCAACTGCATGGCGTCGCTGCTGCGCTTGAAGGTGCGGTCGCGCAGGCGCCAGAAGAATTGCAGGGCGGCGTCGGCGGCGACCAATTTGCCTTCGAGGTGTTGGCGGCCGAGGGCATCGCGGGCCGGGATTTCAAAGGAGAGGGCGGCGGAGTCAGTGAGCATGAGGGGGAGGGGTGCGGCGGGGGCAGTGTAAGGCTGGGGAGGGGCGGCGCAAGTGGCGGCGCGGCGGCGCAGGGTTTGTCAGGAACGCTAGCGAGGGAGACTTGGCAGATCCCTGTTGAAGAAATCATTACACATTTCCTGAATAATATGTTGACCTGATTGGCGGAGTGGTAGTAGCAGTTTGCCAGGGGTTCGCTGGGCCCTGAATGTCCTGCCACGCGGGATTTGCTAACATGATTTTGGTGCGCGCCACGAACTTAGGATTTTCCGAGCCTTCCCTACTGAGGGAGGACGGGGTGGGCGGCGGGGGGCGCGGCGGGGCGGCGGTTTCTTTTTTCGCTAGGATAATGCGTGGAGCGGGGCGGGGCTGGGGTGCCGGGGGAGGGGAGCGAGCGGCTTTTCTGTGGGGTCACCCTGACTTCTGGAGAAAACCAAACCGCAGTCGGCGTGCTGTTTTGTCCTGCGGGGCGGGGCGCTGCTTGGGCTGCACAACACCAACTAACTACTATGGCTGTTAAAAAGAAAGTCGCGGCGAAGCAGGCAGCACCTGTCAAGAAGGCGGCACCTGTCAAGAAGGCGACACCTGTCAAGAAGGCGGCACCGGCGAAGAAGGCTTTGGCTCCGAAGAGCCTGCCCTTAGCAAGGCCGATCGCGGCCCTGGCGAAGAAAGCGGCGGCGAAGAAAGTGGCCGCAAAAGCGGCCGTGAAAGTGGCCCCGGCGAAGAAGGCGGCCGCGAAGAAGGTAACGGCGAAGAAGGCGGCTAAGCGCTAGGCCGTGGTTTCGCTAACTGGCGACTGGGTCGCGCGGGGCCTCTGGGCGAGGCGCGCGCCGACTGGAAGCTAGGTAAAAATCCCGGAGGGCCTAGCGCCTTCCGGGCTTTTTGGTTGGGGCGAGGGGCGGGCGCTGGGGGTGGGGTGGGCGGCTTTGATGAAGGCGAGGGCGAGGGCGCAGGCGAAGAATTCGCGGAGGAGTTGTTGGCGGCGGCGGGGGGAGGAGGCTTTCATGGGAGGCGATGGGGGAAGGGGGCGGCGGGGGCTTAGCGGAAGAGCAGTTGGGATGCCGGGGCGTGGATTTTCGATGGAAGCGGCGGGAGGATTCGTGTAGGGGTCGGGATGAAGAGCCGAGCTTCCTTTTTACCCACTCCCTTTTTTCAAGCGAACGGTCGGGCGTTGATCGTGCCGATGGATCACGGCACGGCGATTGCGGTGCCTGGCTTGGAGGACATGGGGGGGGCGATGGAGCGCTTGGGTTTGTATGCGGATGGCTTTGTGGTGAACTATGGGGTGGCGCGGGCGTTTCGGGGGGCCTTGTCTCGCAAGGGGGTTTGCCTGCGGGCGGATGTGTATAAGCCGTCGCTGCCGGGGCACGAGGATCATGGGGCCTACCGGACGTATGGGGCGGCGGAGGCGCTGGCGGTGGGGGCGCGGGCGGTGATGAGCATGTTATACGTGCATCATCCGGCGGAGGCGCAGATGTTTCGGGAGAATGCGGCGTTGATCAGCGAGTGCCACGCGGTGGGCGTTCCGGTGATTGTGGAAGCCCTGCCCTATGGGCTGGGGCAGTCGGCGCACTATACGCCGGAGCACATTGGTTTTGCAGTGCGGGCGGCGGCGGAATTGGGGGCGGATGTGGTGAAGACGGCGTGGCCGGGCGATGAGGCGGCCTTCCGGAACATCGTGGAGGCCAGCTTTGTGCCGGTGATTGTGCTGGGGGGAGCGGCGAGCGATGCGGCGGGGATTTTGCAGATGGTGGAGCAATCGATCCGGGCGGGCGGCGCGGGGATTGCGATTGGGCGCAATGTGTGGCAGCAGCCAGATCCGGTGTTGATGTTGCGGCGGCTGCACGCGGTGGTGCACGGGGGGGCCACGGCGGCAGAGGCGCTGGAGCTGCGCTAGCGCGGGGCCGGGGGCGGGAGGGGGCGGGAAGGAGGGGCTAGCTGAGGACTTTTTTGACGAAGCAGGCTTTGAGGCCGATGGCGAGGCCGTCCATTTTGCAGGAGATTTCGTGGTCGCCGTCGACGAGGCGGATGGGCTTGGATTTGGTGCCGGTTTTGAGGGTTTGAGAGGAGCCTTTGAGTTTGAGGTCTTTGATCATGGCGACGATGTCGCCGTCGGCGAGGAGGTTGCCGTAGGCATCTTTGACGAGGCGAGGGGCGTCGGGGGCGTCGGGGCTGGTTTCGAGCGGCCATTCGTGGCCGCAGGTGAGGCATTCGAAGTGGTCGGCGGCGGCGAGGACATCGGGCATCTCGCAGAGGGGACAGGGGGGAGGGCTCATGGGAAGGGAGGGGGCTCAGGGTTTGGAGTTGAGGTAGAGGCTGGCGACGCGGAGGGCTTGGGAGGAGAGGAGGGAGATTTCGAGGGGGCCGTCGGCGGTGGTGAGGGTGGCTGGGGTGCCGCCTTCGGGGCGGCAGAGGAGGGAGGTGCCGCGGCGGGAGACGAGGAAGCGGGTCCAGGAGTTGGTGGCTTGGCCGGGGAGGGCTTGGCCGTTGAGGCGGAGGGGGAGGGGGGCGGTGGCGTCTTTGGCTTCGGTGCGGACGTCGAATTGGAGGTCGAAGTCGCCTGGTTTTTGGTTGAGAGTGAGGGCGGAGGCGGAGCCGGTGCAGGCGAGTTCCCAATCGTCGGGGCGCCAGGCGGTGGAGGGGGAGCCGTCGGGGTTGGGGGCGGGGGACCAGCCGCGGAGGCTGCGGCCGTCGTAGAGGCTGAGGCTGCCGTCGGCGGCGGGGGCGGTTTGGACGGGGGTGGCTTGGCCGCCGGGGAGTTCTTGGATGCGGAGGTTGCGCCAATCGACTTGGCCGCCTTCGCTTTCGAGGGCGAGGTAGCCGCGGCGCCAGGAGCAGGCTTCGCCGCCGCTGACTTCCTTGCCGTTGACGGAGAGGCGGAGGGTGCCGTCTTGGCAGGAGATGCGGTAGTGATTCCACTCGGGGGAGGGCTTACTGCGGGATTCGCTAGGGAAGCTGCGTTGGCCATTGTGTCGGCCGAAGGGTTTCATGGTGGAGCCGTGGATGGGGAAGACGTCGCCGTGGGTGGTGTAGGAGGCACTTTGGCCGTAGCCGTGGTCGAGGACTTGGACTTCGATGGCGCGGAGGAAGGGTTGGCCGGGGGCGGAGAGGGGTCCGGCCCAGATGAAGACGCCGGCGTTGCCGCTGGGGACGAGGTGGCGCCATTCGAGTTCGAGGATGAAATTTTCATACATCTTGGTGGTGCGCAGGGCCCCGGTGGGGATGCCGTCGCAGTGGAGCAGGCCGTCGCGGACGGTCCAGGTTTCGGGGGCGCCGTTGACATTGACCCAGCCGGTGAGGTCCTTGCCGTTGAAGAGGGGGGTGAAGCCTTGGTCTTGGGCGAGGAGGGGGGAGGAGAGGGCGAGAAGGAAAGCGAGGCGGCGGATCATGATGGGGGGAGCGTAGGATTGGAGCGGGGTGCTGACCAGGAAGATTTCGCGCGGCGGGTTGGGCTAGTCTGCGCTGGACTTGGGGAAGGGGGCGGACGAGGTGGCGGGTGAAGGCAAATTCAGTTCTAACTTTTTATGAAAAAGCGATTCCTTTTCCTGGTGTGGGTGTTGGCGGGTGGGGTGCAGGCGGAGGTGCGGCTGCCGCATTTTTTTGCGGAGCATATGGTCTTGCAGCGGGACCGGGAGTTGCCGGTGTGGGGCTGGGCGGAGGCGGGGGAGGAGGTCAAGGTGAGTTTGGGGGAGCGGCGGGGGATGGCTCGGGCGGGGGCGGATGGGAAGTGGATGGTGCGGTTAGAGGCGCAGCCCTTTTCCAAGGTGGGGCTGACCTTGCGGGTGGAGGGGCGGAATGTGGTGGAAGTGGGAGATGTGTTGTTGGGGGATGTGTGGCTTTGCAGTGGGCAGTCGAATATGGACATATCCTTGGGGGGTTGCGATGCGGCGGCGGATATCGCGGCGGCGGAGTTGCCGATGATTCGGCATTTCCGCAGCGAGTATCATTTTGCGAGCGCGCCGGCGAACGATGTGGTGGGCCGGTGGTCGGTGTGTGGACCGGGGTCGGCGGCGGGGTTTAGCGCGGTGGGCTTTTATTTTGCGCGGCGGGTGCAGCAGGAGACGGGGGTGCCGATCGGGCTGCTGACGAATGCGGTGGGAGGGACGAATATTGAATTGTGGATGGCACCGGAGACCTTGATGAACACGCCGGTGTTGGCGCCATATGCGGTGCAGATGCGGGAGTCGCTGGCGCGGTATCGGGGGGAGCTGGCGGAGGCGCTGCCGGCGCTGGAGGGCTGGACGGCGGCGGCGCGGGCGGCGCAGGGGAGTGGGCAGGAGCTGCCGCTGCCTCCGGAGTGGCCGGATTTTCCGTTTGGGGAGCGGGCGGCGCGGCCGCGCTGTGTGACGCTGCACTATGGGCACGTGGCTCCGCTAGTGCCGATGGCGTTGCGCGGGGTGTTGTGGTATCAGGGGGAGAACAATGCGGATGGCACGCTGTACCAGGAGAAGAAGGCGGCGATGGTGGGGGACTGGCGGAAGTGGTTTGGGGATGCGGAGTTGCCGTTTTATTTTGTGCAATTGGCCGCCTGGCAGAAGCCTAGCGAGGATCCTGGGGATCTGGGGTGGGGGCGGATCCGGGACGTGCAGCGCCGCTGTCTCGCGATTCCGCACACGGGGATGGCGGTGGCGGTGGACATTGGGGATGCGGAGGACATCCATCCGAAGAACAAGGCGGATGTGGGGGAGCGCTTGGCCTTGTGGGCCTTGGCGAAGACCTATGGCCAGGCGGGCTTGGTGTGCAGCGGTCCTTTGTTGGAGCGGGTGGCCGTGGAAGCGGGGGCGATGCGGGTGTTTTTCAGCAGTGTGGGCGGGGGGCTGATGGTGGGGCGCAAGGTGGGGCGGGCGGCGACGGTGGAGGATGTGGGGGGGCGCTTGCAGCGCTTTGCCCTCGCGGGGGAGGACGGGAAGTGGCACTGGGCCGAGGCCGCGATTGAGGGGGAGACGGTGGTGGTGCGCAGCGGGGAAGTGGCGCGTCCGGTGGCGGTGCGCTACGCGGGGGGGTTCAATCCTGCCGGGTGCAATTTATACAATCGGGAGGGGCTGCCGGCTTCGCCGTTCCGCAGCGATGCGGAGCGTTGAGGAGCGCTGCGGAAGGGGGCCGGTGGGCTTTTCAGGGCTTTGGGGCGGGGGCGGCTGCCGGGGCCGGGGCGACGGCTTTGAGGAGGGTGGCTTGGCGGGCGCGGGCGGCGTTGAGGTTGTTGTAGAGGCCGGTGAGTTTGAGTTGGTCGCGGCGGACGTCGACGGCGGCTTTTTGGTAGCGCTGGTGGATGGCTTTGGCTTCGAGGGCGCCGAGGGGGGTTTGGGAGGAGGGCTGGGGGGTGAGGAGGTTTTCGCGGGAGTTTTCCAGGGCGCCGATGAGGGCTTGGTTGCGGCGGATGTCGGCTTGGAGGAGGCGAGCGGTGTCGGGGCGGGCGGCGGCGAGTTGGCTTTGTTTGTAGCGGTTGGTGGAGCTGAGGCGGCGGATGCTGTCGTCGATGGCGTCGCCGAGTTTGCCGGTTTGTTGGGCGGCTTTGAGGGTGGCGCGGCGGTTGGCTTTCCAGTCTTCGCTGAGGCGGAATTCGGTGTGGCCATACCAGGCGGTGCCGGTGGCTTCGTATTTATCGTAGTCTTGGTGTCTGGCGAAGCTGCCGCCGAGGGCCATGACTTGTTCGATGCGGTGGTCGATGCGCTGGTCGATTTTGGCGAGGTCGGATTCGAGGATGGCTTGGGGGATGGTGCGCTGGCGGTTGTCGAGTTGGCCGCGGACTTGGGCGCGGCGCTGGGCGTAGTCGGTGAGCTGCTTGCGGAGGAAGTCGATGACGTCGGCTTTGACGTCGGCGACGCGGGTGCCGGAGTCGTTGGAATCGGTGAGGGTGCGGAGGGTCTCGACGGCTTTGGTGATTTTGGCTTCGATGCGCTGATCGGTTTTTTGGAGGTCGGCGGTGAGGGTGTCGATTTCTTTTTGGGCGGCGCGGAGTTGTTTGGCGAGGGCGGGGTTGGGCGCGGCGGCGGGCACCGCTGGGGCGGCCGGAGCAGCCGGAGCGGGCGCGGGCGCGGGGGTTTGGGCGGGGAGGAGGCCGGGGAGGAGGAAGAGGGAGAGGAGGAGGGTTTTCATGGGCGCGGGGGGGCCAAAGCGGCACTGTACGGCAGCAGAGGAGGGTCTTCCTGTCAACGTTCCCTGCCTAAGGGAAATCCTGGACGCGCCAGGGGGCGTTTACCAGATGCGCTCGATGAACTTTTCGAAGAAGCCTTTTTCGGAGTCGGGCTTGGTTTTTTTGCGAGCGAGGGGGTCGGGCTGGAGGTCTGGGCTGTCGGGGGGGACGAGGCGGATGGACTTGATATTGACGCGGCGGACGGGGGTGTCGTTGGTGTCGACGGGGACGCTGCTGACGGCTTCGAGGACTTCGAGGCCTTGGGTGACTTGGCCGAAGACGGAGTAGAAGCCGTCGAGGCGTTTTTGGGTGCGCAGGCTGACGTAGAATTGGCTACCGGAGGAGGCTTTGTCGGGGGCGGCGAGGTCGCCTGGTCTGGCCATGGCGAGGGCGCCTTTGGTGTGGAGGCCGGTGAGTTCTGGGGCGAGTTTATAGCCGACGTCGGAGAGGCCCCACTGGTCTTTTTTGTCTTCGGATTTGGTATTGGGGTCGCCGGTTTGGACGATGAAGTTTTTGATGGCGCGGTGGAAGGCTAAGCCGTCGTAGAAACCACTGGCGGCGAGTTTTTTGAAATTGGCGACGGTTTTGGGAGCGACTTCGGGCTGGAGTTGGAAGACGACCTTGCGTTTCACGCCGTTGACCTCGAGGAGCATGAGGGCGGTGTTGGAATTGGTATTTTCCGGGAGGGTGGCGGAGCCGGGGGCGCCTGGGTCAGGGGATTCGGCGGTTTTGTCGGGGCCGCGGAACACGTTGAGGCCGCGGTCGAGGGCCTTATTGACAGTGCTGCAGGAGCTGAGGGCGAGAGCTGCGGCAGTGAGGACAAGAAGGGGCCGGAAATGGTTCGTCATATGCGCTGGGGAATGGATGACTGAAGGGGGAGGTCGTCAAGAGTCTTCTTGATGGTGAGGGTGGCGGGGAGATGGGAGGGGGAAGGCCCGG
>CALQKQ020000127.1 GCA_943331195.2 Akkermansia muciniphila
AGGCCTCCCTGAGCGCCTTCAGCTTGGTGCCGGGTTTGTATAACAGCGGGGTGGATGACACCGGCGCGGCGCTGGCAGATGGCGAATCGGAACACCACTACACCTTGGTGGTCAATCCCGGAGGCGTGGACATGGTGCCGGCGACGGTGCACAGTTCCACGGTTTTCCCGATCGTGGCGGGTCCGTGGTTGGCGAACAATGCTAGCTGCAAGTGGATTTCGCCGCTGGCGGAATCGGCCGGTGCGGGGGGCTTGGCCTTTGACGCGGGCGAAGGACCGGGCACGTTTGTGTATCGCACGACGGTGGACCTGACCGGGTTCCACCTGCCCTCGGTGAAGATCACGGGCAATTGGTCGACGGACAACTTCGGCACGGTGCTGCGGGTCAATGGACAGCCTACGGGCAACGTCAATACGGCGCAGTTTGTGGCCCTGACACCCTTCACGATCACGGCTTCTAACGCGGCCTTCGTCGAGGGAGTGAACACGATCGACTTCCTGGTGCAGAACGTGGATGCGACGAATGGCTATACGGCGCTGCGGGTGGAGAACATCCGGGCCTTGGCCTATCCACAGCCGCTGTTGCCGACGCTCTACATTGCCATGAATGGCAGCCAGCAGCCCGTGATCAGCTTCAATGGGGTGCAGGGGGTGAACTAGTCGATCCAGCGCTCCACGACCTTGTCGGGAGACTGGACTGAGGTGGGCACGGCGGTGGGCGGGGCCTTGGGCGCGGTGCAATTCACGGATGTGAATGCTCCCGTGGGACGCGGCTTCTATCGCGTCTCGGTGCCGGTGCTTTGATTGTGATCGCCTCTAGCTAAGAGGTGCCGCTAGCGCGGCGGATGTGGGCTTGCTAGCTCCGTCCGCCGCGCTTTTTTGTGCTTTGCTTTGTTGGATGGTGGCGGGGCGCGGCGGGGCGCGTCTGGGCTCGTCTGGGCCGCGTCGGGGCCGAGAAGCGGAGCGGATTGTGCGGAGGCGCGACCAGGCGAGGCCGCCGCATGCTAGGCTCAGCGGATGGGAGTTTCGCGGAACATGTTTTCTAGGTCGTCGAGCAGGTCGATGACGGAGCGCACGCCCCAGGCGAGGAAGGCTTCGCCTTTTTCTGGGGAGGAGGCGGTGGCGTCGCCCCAGGTGCCCGATTGGGTGATGCGGTAGACGCTGCCTGGTTGGGTGAAGAAAAAGGCGGAGTGGAGGGCGGGCGACTTGGTTTTGGACTCGGGGAATCGGGGGTGTTCGACGTTGAGCTTGGCGGAGTCGACCCAGTCGGGATTGATGGCCATGACCATGGAGGTCTCGCCGAGACCGGCGTGGGTGCCGAACTGTGCCAGCTCTTCGGGGGAGTAGCCGTCCCAATGATTGAAGGGGAAGGCGCGGACGCCCTCGGGGAGATCGGGGGCGGCCTGGGCGCAGGCGTAGGCGAGGGCGTAGGTGTTATCGAAGTGGCCGTTGAGAAAAACGATGCGGCGGAAGCCGCTTTTGCCGAAGGAGACGGCGAGGTCGCGGATCACGGCCATGAAGGTGGTGATGCTCAGGCTGAACTCGCCGGCGAAGCCGCGGTGGGGGTAGGAGAGGGTGTAGGGCAGGGCGGGCGCGACGAGGGCGTTGCCTTGTTGCTCGGCGACGCGGCGGGCGATTTCGCGGGGGAGAAATACGTCGGTGCCGAGGGGGGCGTGGGGGCCGTGCTGCTCGGTGGCGCCTACGGGAATGAAGATGGTGTGGTGGTGTTTGAGGAAAAGCTCCAGTTCCGGATTGGTGAGTTGGTCGAGGAAAACGGTGGGGGGCTTCATGGGGGATGCGAAGTTAGTGGATCGCTAGGGAAGGGCGCTGGCGGGCGCGCCGCGGGGCGGAAAGAGGAGCTGGGGGCGCGGGCGAGGTTGTTTTTTCGGGCGCGGCCGAGGGGGATTAGTAGCGGGGTACGGAGGGGTCGACCTCGAGGGACCAGCCTTCGATGCCGCGGGCGAGGCTCCAGACGCGGGCGTAGCCATGATGGCGGAGGAAGAGGGCGGCCTTGGCGCTGCGCATGCCGTGGTGGCAGTGGATCACGATGGGCTGCGCGGGATCGGGGAGGACCTCGCGGAAGTCGGTGGAGAAGGTGCTGAGGGGAAGGAGCTCGGCGTTAGGGAGGCGGTTGATGTCCCATTCCTCGGGCTCGCGGCAGTCGATGAGGCGGAAGGTGGCGGCGTGGTGCTGGAGGAGGGCGAGGGCGGCGGGCTCGATTTCGAGGACGGCGGGGTCGGGCCAGGGAGGAGGGGAGGGCATGGGGGGATTACTCGATGGTGACGGGGGTACCGAGGTCCACGTTGTTGAAGAAGATTTCGGACATGTGTTCGGGCATGCGGATGCAGCCGTGGCTGGCGGGGTAGCCGGGGAGGAAGCCGGCGTGCATGCCGATGCCGTCGTTGGAGAGGCGCATGAAATTGGTCATTTTGGCGCCTTCGTATTTGGTGCCTGGGGGGAGTTTATCTTTTTTGATATCGATTTCGGCGTTGATGACGTTGCCGACGTCATCGACGGCGGCGCCGTAGCGGCTGCTTTTGTGCCACTTATTTTTTTGGATGATGCGGAATTGGCCGGCTGGGGTGGTGTGGTCGGCGTCGCCGGTGGAGAGCCAGGATTGGCCGATCAATTGATCGCCGCGGTAGAAGAAGGCGGTTTGGAGGGCGCGGTTGATGCGGATGCGGGAGGGTCCGTTGCCTGGGCCGCCGTCCCAGTAGCTGACGACGTCGGGGGGGGCGGAGGGTCTGGCGGGGGCGCCTGGGGCGGAGGAGCCGCGGGCGTTGGAGTCGTAGTAGAGGGTGCCGTCGGGAGCGCGGAAAATGCCTGGGGGCATTTGTTGGGAGGCGTAGGGGGATTGGCAGCTCGCGAGGAGGAGGGGGAGGAGGGAGGCGGCGAGGGCCAAGGTGCGGGGAGGAGTCATGGAAGGAGAGGCTGGGGGTTTCTTACGCATGAAAGGGGGCGCGTCCATTGAATTTGTGATGATTTAGGTCATGGTTGGGGTCCATGGAAATACGGGAATTTGCTGAGCGGGTGTTGGAGGCGGATACGCTGGAGGAGAAGCTGCGTGGGCCGGAGGGGCGGCTGACGGATGGGGAGCGGGGGGAGGCGCGGGTGGTGGCAGGGGAGCCGGGTCGGCCGGCGGGGCTGCGGTTTTCAAGGCGCGGGGAGCGGGTGCGCTTGCCGCGGGCGGAGGAATTGGAAGGGGCGGAGGCGCGGGCGGTGTTGCTGCATGCGTTTGCCAATCACGAGTTGCTGGCGGTGGAGTTGATGGCGCTGGCGCTGTTGAAATTTCCTGAGGCTCCGGCGGCTTTTCGGCGGGGCTTGGTGCATACCTTGCAGGAGGAGCAGGAGCACACGCGGTTGTATATGGGGGTGATGGCGGAGGGGGGGCTGGCGCTGGGGGATTTGCCGGTGAACGGGTATTTTTGGAAGGGGATTTCGGGGATGGCGACGCCGCTGGAGTATGTGAGTCACTTGAGTTTGACGTTTGAGCAGGCCAATTTGGACTATGCGCGGCACTATGGGGCGCTGTTTCAGCGCTTGGGGGATGGGGCGACGGGGGATTTGCTGGAGCGGATTTACCGGGATGAGATCGCCCATGTGGGCTATGGGCTGACGTGGTTTCGCCGCTGGAAGGATCCGGCGCGGGGGGACTGGGAGGCCTGGCAGGATACGATGGTTTTTCCGCTGACGCCAGCGCGGGCTAAGGGCACGGTGCCGTTTAATCGGGAGGGGCGGGTGTTGGCGGGGTTTGGGGAGGAGTTCATTGAGGCCTTGGATTTGTATTCGCAGAGTCGGGGGCGGACGCCGTGGGTGGGGGTTTTCAATCCTGCGGCGGAGGCCTGCGCGCTGAGTCGGGATGGGGGGACGGGGCGCAAGGAGGATGTCACGGCGGCCTTGGCGCGGGATTTGGATGTCTTGCCGCTGTTTAGTTTGCACCGTGAGGATGTGGTGTTGGTGCGGCGGGCACCGTCGGCGGAGCATTTGCGGCGGCTGCGGGAGGTGGGGGTGGAGCTGCCGCAGTTTGAGGTGCTGGGGGCCTCGGGGCAGTTGGAGGAGGGATCGCCGCTGTTGACGCGGAAGTTGGGGCGGCTGCGTCCTTGGGGGTGGTCGGCGGATAGCGCGGCGCTGCTGGGGCCGCGGGTGGGGCAGGTGGGAGATGGGGTGTTTGCGAGTGCTCCGTGGGACGAGGAAATCCGAGGGCTGTATGCGAAGACGGGGGCGGTGGAGGCGGCGCGGCGCTTGGCGGAATGGCGGGGATTGCCGCGAGAGACGTGGGGGACGGTGGCAGGGGAGGTGGGGGAAGTGGAGGCGGCGCTGGCGGCCTTGGCGCAGCAGGGGCAGGGGCGGGCTTGTTTGAAGGCGCCATTTGGGATGGCGGGGCGGGGCATGATTCAGGTGCGCACAGGAGGGCTGGGGGAGCGGGATCTGGTCTGGTTGGGGGCGGTGCTGGCGGAGCAGGGCCAGGTGGTGGTGGAGGCGTGGCTGGAGCGGGTGGCGGATTTTTCCTGTCAGTATGAGTTAGTGCCCGGGGAGCGGCCGCGGCTCAAAGGGCAGGTGCGGCTGCACAATGACGCGGGTGGGCGCTTTTTGGCCTGCGAATGCGGCCCGTCCTTCGCGCGCTTGTTGCCGCCGGAAGCGGCGCGGTGCTTGCAGGAAAGCGGGGCTGAGGAGCTGTTTGGGGAGCTGGTGCCTCGCGTGCTGGGGGAGTTGCCTGGTCTGGGGAGGCTGCACGGGAGCTTGGGCATCGACGCCTTTGTCTACCGCGACGCGGCGGGAGGCATTCGGCTGCGACCTTTGGTGGAGATCAATCCGCGCACCACGATGGGGCGGGTGGCGCTGGACTTGCGGCGGTGGGTGGATCCGGCGCAGCGGTATCGCTTTCGCGTGCAGCACCGGCGGGCGGTGCTGGCGGCGGGTTTTGCTTCTCTAGCGGACTATGCGAGGCAGCTGCGGGAGCGCGATCCGGTGCGGATGGCGGAGACGTCTTCGGGGCGGCGGCTGCGGAGCGGCAGCGTGGTACTCAATGACGCAGCAACGGCGGAGGCCTTTGTGGCGATCTTGTCGGTGGGCGAGCCTGGGGAAGGGCTGGAGGATGGGCTGGGGGCGAGGCGGGCGCGGTGAGTTGGGCGTTGGGTTGGGCGTGGGTTGGGCGTTGAGTTGGGCTGAGCTTTAGGCTTGGGATTTTTTGCGGAAGAGGCCGCACCACTCGCGGCCTTCGCGGCCGGGGTAGGCGGCGGTGGGGAGCCAGCCTTCGATGAGGTCGAAGCGGGCGGCGAGGCTGGCGTGGAGTTCGTCGAGGGCGGTGCCGAAGGGGGGGCCTTGAGTGGGGTCTTCGCCTTCGTCCCAGGGGTTGATGAAGAAGACGCCGAGGAGGTGGCCGCCGGGTTTGAGGGCGGCAGCGATGGCGTCGACGTATTCGCCGCGGCGGGTGGGAGGGATGGCACAGTAGCAGGTGTGTTCCCAGATGAGGTCGAAGCTGTTGGCCCAGGGGGCGATGTGGCAGTCGGTGAAGAGGTCGCCGAGGTGGACGGCGGCGCGGGGTTCGGCGGCGAGGAAGTGTTGGGCGCGGGCGACGGCGAGGGGGGCGAGGTCGAGGCCGACGACGGAAGTGGCACCGGCTTGGGCCAAGGCCATGACGTCTTGTCCGGTGCCGCAACCTGGGACGAGGACGCGGCCGGGGGCGGGATGGGTGGCGAGGTAGTGGAGGAGGGCGGGGGCGGGGGCGCCGCGGTCCCAAGGGGTTTGGCCAGTGAGGTATTGGTTTTGCCAGTCAGTCATAGGAGGGAGGAGGCGAGCCGGGACAAAAGCGTGGCACTGGGGGCGGGAGGACGCACTGTGAGCGGGTTCCGATCGTTCCCGACCGCGCATGATTCAGGATAAAAGCATCCGTTCTACTCTTTTTGCTACTGGCATTTTGCTTTTAGCGCTGGTTCTGGCGGGGTGGATGTTGAGTCGGCGGGCGAGCGCCCGGCGGGAGGCGGCGCGGGCGGCGGCGGTGCCGGTGGCGAAGGCGGTGGTCCGGCCGGCGGCGGCGGTGGTGTCGGCGCCGACCTTGCCCTTGAATGCGGACGGGCAGCCGGTGGCGGCCTATCAGGTGTTGACGGGGGTGAGCCTGGAGGACGATCCGGGGAATGACGGGGACACTTTTTTGGTCAAAACGCCGCAGGGCCCGCAGCGGTTTTGTCTCTACTTTGTGGACACGGTGGAGACCGATGGGGGGCAACCGGAGGCGGCGCGGGACATGGCGGGGTATTTTGGATTCGACAGCGAGGAGCCGCTGCGGGCTTTGGGCTTGGAGGCGCGGGATTTCAGTTTGCGCTTGCTGCGGGCGAGTGCTTTTCGGGTGATCACGCGCTGGGAGAAGGATCCTGGGGAGGATGCCTTTCGGGCGTTTATTTATTTAAAAGATCCGGAGGAAGGGCTGATCAATTTGGCGCAGTGGCTGGTGCGGTATGGCTTGGCGCGGGTGGTGCCCTGCGAGCGGGATCAGCCGGGGGGGGCGACGGCGGCGGAGTTCCGGGCGCTGTTGCTGGAAGAGGAGGCCCGCAGCAAGGCGGAAGCGCACGGGGCGTGGAATCGGCGGGCGCGCTAGGGAGTTTTAGGAATGAAACAGGGCGCTCCAGGCGAGGAGGCAAAGCCAGCCGATCAAAAAGCAGCAGGCGAGAAGGAGGGCGAGCAAGGCGAGGGCACCGGCGAGGAGCCACGGGCGGGCCGGTGAGGGGGGCGGCTGAGGGTGGCCGAGGAGGAAGCTATTGAGGAGGGCGTAGTTGCGGCTGTTGGATTTGAACCAAGCGGAGAAGAGGTCGCCGAGGCCGGGAATGGCGCCGAGAAGAGCATTGAGGAGCAGGTTGCCGCCCAGGCGCAGGAGGAGGCTGCGAGGGAGGCCGCGGCGCAGGGCTTCGAGGAGAAGGGCGCTGCCGAGCAGGGTCGAAAGGGCGTCGCCTAGCCCAGGAATGAGGCCGAGCAGGGGGTCGAGGCCGATGCGGATGGAGGTGCCGGGAATGGTGATGCAGGTGTCGAGCAAGACGGCGAGGCGCCGCGTCCAGGGGCTGGCACCGAGGGGAATGGCGGGCGGGGTCATGCTGGAGCGCAAAGGGGGGACGAGGCGGCGGGGAGGACGGGGGGGCGGCTTTTGCGGTGGCTTCCAGCGCCGCAGGGGGGCCTTCAGAGTTCGGCGACTTGTTGTTCGCGGCGCTCGATGCCGTCGTCGCCGGCGCTGAGGATGATTTCGTGGAGTTGGAGGCGCGGGTCGGGCTGGGAGGCGAGGAAGTCGCGCACGGAGGGACGGGCCTTGAGGAGCTCAAGGGTGCGGCGGCCGGCGGTGGCTTTCATTTCAAGCGGGAGGTCGGTGAGGCGGCCGTCGCGGTCGGCTTGTTTTTTGAGGATTTTGAGTTGGAGCTCGTAGGTTTTTTTCAACTCCGAGGCGTGGGTTTTGAGTGAAGAATCGATGGCGATTTTTTGTCCGGCGGGGTTGGTGATGAAGACGAGGAAGGGGGTTTCCGAGAAGGTGGAATACATGGAAAACGAGGAGAGGGGGTAGAACTCGGCGCGTTTGACCATGTCTTTGTCGCTGGCGAAGCGGAGCTGGAGCGGGGGATAGTCGACCAGAACGAAGCTGAGGAGTCCGGTCGCGAGGAGGGGGTTGTAGGGGAAACGCGGGGGGGACATGGCTTCGAGGGGGAGCGGCGTGGGGTGGGGGAAGGCGCGGTGATTGATCGCTAGGAAACGCCGTCTTGGCCGGGGGGGAAGGGGAGTTCGGAGAGTTCGAGCCCGGGGTTGCGATCGGTGAAGAATTTGAGGGACCAGGATTCGGCGAAGAGGATGACGGGGAGGTTATCGCCGTCGCGGGCGATGGCCGTGCCGGTGGGCATGTTGAGGTCGTCGTGCCACTTGGCGTGGTCGGTGCGGCGGACCCAGCGGACGTGGGAGTAGGGGCTGGGGTCGAGGCGGGATTCGGCGTTGTATTCGGATTGGAGGCGGTACTGGACGACTTCGAATTGGAGGGGGCCGACGGCGCCGAGGAGGGGGACGCGCTGGGTGGAGCCTGGGGTGAGGAATTGTTGGATGACGCCTTCTTGGAGGAGTTGGGTGAGGCCTTCGCGGAAGCGTTTGAACTGGGAGGAGTTGGGGCTTTGGAGGTAGGCGAAGACTTCGGGGGGGAAGCGGGGGATTTCGTCGAAGACGAGGCCGGGTTTGGCGGCGAGGGTGTCGCCGATGCCGAAGTCGTGGTTGCCGACGATGCCGACGACGTCGCCGGCGTAGGCTTCGTCGAGGGTTTCGCGTTCGCGGGCGAAGACGCGCTGGGAGTTGGAGAGGCGGACGGTTTTGCCGGTGCGGGAGTTGACGACTTGCATATCGCGCTCGAATTTGCCGGAGACGATGCGGATGAAGTAGATGCGGTCGCGGTGGCGGGGGTCCATGTTCGCCTGGATTTTGAAGATGAAGCCGGTGAAGATTTTGTCCTCGGGTTTGATTTCGAGGTTGCCGCGGGCTTCGCGGGGGCCTGGGGGGGGGGCGAGTTCGAGGAAGGCGTCGAGCATGAGTTGGACGCCGAAGTTGTTGGCGGCGCGGCCGAAGAAGACGGGGGTGAGGCGGCCGGCGAGGATATCGGGGTGGTTGAAGGGGTGGCCGGCGCCTTCGAGCATGTCGAGTTCCATGCGGGCTTGTTCGAGGGCGGCGGGTTCGACTTTGGCGGCGACGCGGGGGTCGTCGAGGCCGCTGACGAGTTCTGGGGCGCGGTAGGCGCCGCCGACGGTGCGTTCGAAGGTGTGGAGGACGTTGGCGCGGCGGTCGAAGACGCCGCGGAAGAAGGAGCCTTGGCCGAGGGGCCAGTTCATGGCGCAGGCGCCGATGCCGAGGACGCTTTCGAGTTCGTCGAGGAGGGTGAGGGGTTCGCGGGCGGGGCGGTCCATCTTGTTGATGAAAGTGAAGATGGGGACGC
>CALQKQ020000128.1 GCA_943331195.2 Akkermansia muciniphila
AGGCCAGGGGGCGTAGCGGCGGAGTGAGGATGGCACGGTGGTGCGGCGGGGGCTTTCGGAAAAGGTGCGGGCGACACCGCCATTTTCCAGGTAATTTGCCAAAGTGGTGCCTCCCCTTCCCAGATCACCTGCATCCATGGATGCCCCAACGGGGCATGGCATAGCAGCCCAGGCAAGTCCCTGGGGTCAGTTTGGCAGCATACCCGTGCGTTCTGAAGGAACGCCGCAGCGAGGTGGATGGGGCCAACGCGCGCCGCGTGTCGGGATGCGGCGTTCCTTCAGAACGCGGGGATCGGGGGCCTTGGCCTCCCCAGGGCCTTGCCCTGGGCTGGTATGCGCTGCCCCTTTGGGGCAGAGGTGCTGCCAATTGGCACCGCCATTTTCCAGGTAATTTGCCATACTGCTCCTGCTCCTGCTCCGGCTCCTGCCCCTGCCCCAGCGCCCGCGCCGCCGCCCGCCGCTTTGCTGCAGCGGCGCGTGAAATTGCTTTTCTATCTACCTGCTTGTGGCCTCCCGCGCCGCATCTTGACGCCTGCATCCGCTGCGGGGGAGGAGGTGTTTGGCGGCGCGACCCTTTTTCTTTTTGGGAGACGGCGTTCTCGGTGCCGCCCGCCGCGCTGCACGGAGGACACCGCAAGCCCACGCGACGCCGCGAAGCGACGCCCCTCGGAAGCGGCCGCCTTCAGCGCGCCGCGAGAAAGCGCTCCTCCAAGTCGCGCAGCGTCATCTTGGTGAGATCGGCCTCCTCTTGCGACTTCAAGACGTCGGCTACCGCGCTTGGCAACAGTTCCAAGAGGCGCGGCATGACCCGCTCGGGGGCCACCAGGCGCCAGCGCGGATAACCGGCTTCCTCGACGACTTCGCTGACCCGGGCGGCAATGCGGTGCAGGGCCTTCCGGTTCAATTCATCCTCCAGGTGGTGCTCCTCCCCGAACGACATCCCGGCGCCTCGGCCCAGCGGACCGCTCTGGGTGAACCGCCCCGCCTGGTCGCTTGTGGCCTCGGTGATCCTCTCCGGCCGGTACTCCCAGGTCCCGCCTTCCTCCTCGTAAAAGTGGGCCTGCTCTAGGGGCAGGTTTCCTGCTTCGCGGAACTTGACCGTCCGCACCCGCCCTTTATCGCAAATCAGCATCAGCTCTTCCATAGGATTATGTTGGTTTGTGGCACCGACTCCTCATCGTAACCGTTCGGTGCCTCCATGACAAGGTGCCAGGCTCTACAGAACCGCCTAACTTTGCATAAGCGAGCCGCCCCACCAGCCCCGCGCAAGCCCCCTAGCCCGGCTTCGGGTCCTTCACGGGCGTTCCTGGGCGGCGGCGCGCTCGGCGGCGGCTTCGCCTTTGCCGTCGGGGGCGGCGGTGGCCTCGGCGGCTTCGGCGGCGGTGGCTTCGGGGGGGGCGACGTATTGGTCGCGGGGCCGCGCGACTTCGGCGCTGAGCTTCATGCCGACGGGTTTGCTGACGCCAAATTCCTCCATGGTGACGCCGTAGAGGACGTCGGCGCGGCGCATGGTGCGCTTGTTGTGGGTGACGATGACGAATTGGCTTTTCTCGATGAATTTATCGAGCATTTTGAGGAATCGGCCGATGTTGGATTCGTCGAGGGGGGCGTCGAGTTCGTCGAGGATGCAGAAGGGGCTGGGTTTCACCATATAGATGGAGAAGAGCAAGGCCACGGCGGTCATGGAGCGTTCGCCTCCGGAGAGGAGGGTGATGCTGGTGGGCTTTTTGCCGGGCGGTTTGGCGATGACTTCGATGCCGGACTCGAGGGGGTCGTCTTCGTTGACGAGGATGAGGTCGGCTTGGCCGGCGGCACCGAAGAGTTCCTTGAAGGTGTTGCGGAAGTTGTCGCGGACCTGATAGAAGGTATCGGCGAAGCGTTTTTTGGTTTCGGTGTTGATGCGCTGAATGACGGCGAGGAGTTCGATTTTGGCCTTGGCGAGGTCGTCGTTTTCGTTTTGGAGGAAATTGTGACGTTCTTCCAATTCCTCATATTCTTGAATAGCATCGAGGTTCACCGGCCCCATGGCGTCGAGGCGCTGTTTGAGTTCGGTGACGGTCACTTCCACGAAATCCCAATCCGGGCCGGCCTCTAGCAGGGCTTCCATTTCGGGATCGAGGCAGATTTCGGGCGCTTCTGGGGTCGGTTCTTCGGCAGCGGAAAATTCGGCGACGGGGGCTCCCTCGGGGTCTGCGGCGGCGGAATCGGGCGCGGCATGGTCTGAGTCGCGATCGCTGCCGTCAGCGGGTTCTGCGGCGTCGGCGGGCCCTGGGGACAGCGGGGGCGATTTCTCGAAGAGGGCGCGGCGGTCGGCGCGGCGGCGGGGGAATTGTTGGTTTTGAATGGCGATGAGCAGGGCGTGGAGGTCCTGTTCGAAGGCGGCGAGGTCGAGGCGATAGCGCTCCAGGGCGTAGGCGGCGAGATTTTCCAGGCGGAGGTTGAGGCGCTCGCTGCGGACTTCTTCGCGGCCGCGCTGTTCGGAGAACTGGGCGATTTCGCGGCGGATTTCCGAAAGGCCGCGCTCCCGCTGGGTGACCGATTCCATGAGGTCGTTGCGGTCATCCATGCGGGATTCGCCCAACTGGCTGAGCTCTTCTAACTGGGAGCGGCCGGAAGCGCACTCTTCGAGGAGGAGTTCGTTTTCGGCGGCGGCGGCCTGGATGCGTTCGCGGTAGGTTTCGATTTCGCGGGAGCGGCGGGCGATGGTTTCGCTGAGTTCGCGCAGGCGGGAATCCATCGGGGCGCGCTGTTCTTGGAGGGCCTGCTCGGCGCGCTGTTCGACGGCGAGGGCGGTGCGGCGTTCGTTGAGCCATTCGCTGGCTTCGGCTTCGCTGCGGGCGGCGGAGACGAGCGCGGATTCTAGTTGGACGGAGACTTCTTGGTGGCCTTCGAGTTCTTCTTGGGCGCGGGCGCTGCGGTGGTGCGCGGCTTCGAGTTTATGGGCGAGGGCGGTTTGGCGCTTGCCCAGTTCGGTTTGCTCCCAGGCGAGGCCCTCGAGTTTTTGGGCAAATTGCTGACCTTCTCGCGCGATCAGGGTGAGTTGCCCGCTCAAGGTGCTGCTGGCGACGCGCCGGATGTGAACGATCTCGCGTTGTTCGTCGAGGAGGGCCTTGCGAGAACGCAGGGTATCTTGGCCGGAGAGGTGTTCGGCTTCGAGGGCGCTGAGTTCCACCGCGAGGCGGGCAACCTCGGCGTCGAGGTCGCTCAATTCCATTTGCCGCTGGAGGATGCTGCCGGCTTTGTCCTTGGAAACGCCGCCGCGGATGGCACCCTCGCTGGAAATGAATTCACCGGAGACGGTGGCAAAGGCCACTTCGGGGTGGTCGCGCTTGAGGCGCAGCGCCGTGGCCAGATCGGGCACGATCAAGACATTGGCGAGGAGTTGGTGCACCAAGGGGCGGACGGAGTCGCGCGCTTTGACCTTGTCGAGGGCCCAGGTGATGGCACCCTCGGGCAGGGTGAGCATTTGGGTTTCGCTGCTGTGGCGCAGCAGGTCCTCGGGGAGGATGACGGCTTCGCCCCATTGGTTTTTGGTCAGGGCGTCGATGATACTTTCGGCCAAAAGGGTATTGGCGACGAGAATCGCGTGGAGGCTCGTACCCAGCGACGCTTCGACGGCGGGGATGAAGGCGCGCTCGACTTCTAGGAAGCCGGAGAGGAGGCCCCGCGTGCCCCCCTTGAAAACAGCCGGGTTGTGGAGGCCTTTAAGGACCGCTTGGGTGCCTTTTTCGAGGCCTTCGCCTTCGGCAAGCAGTTGGCGGAGGACCTGGGCGCGACTGGATCGCTCGCTGTGGAGGCGGGCGCTGGCTTGGAGGCGCTTGGCGGTGGCGGCCAGTTCGATTTCGGCTTCTTGAAGTTCCCGTTCCCGCTGCGCGTAGAGCCGCTCGTGACCCTCGATTTCGCCTTGGAGCTGTTCGAATTGCGCCTTGGTTTCCGCCTCCTCGTCGCGTTTGGCGCTGCGTTCTGCCTGGAGTTGGTCGACGTCGCGCTGGAGTTGGGCTTGGCGGGCCAGGTCGGCGGTTTCTTGGCCTTGGTGGCTGGCGATTTCCGCCTGCGCCGAAATGAGGAGGCCTTCGCAGTGGTGCAGCGCTTGCCGGGCTTCGCGCAGGCTGAGTTCGATGCGGGAGCGCTCGGCGCGGGCGGCGGCGGTGCGGTGGCTGTGTTCCTCGATTTCGGCGCGCTGCAGACCGAGATTTTCGCGGAGGGAAACGAGGGCGTCGTCGGCGGATTTCAAGGCCTCTTCCTGGCTGGTGAGGCGCGAGCGGCTCGAGGAAAGATCGAGGGCATTTTGGGCGATGAGGGATTCGAGTTCGCGCTGGCGCTCGGTATTGAAGCCGATGCGGCTTTCGGCGGCTTGGACGTGACTTTGGCGCTCGTTGAGTTGGTGGCGCAGGTTGGAGAGTTGGGTGTCGAGTTCGCGCAATTCGAGGCGATCCGAGGAGACTTGGACCTCGTCGTCGTGGATGCGGGCTTCGAGGTCTGCCTGGCGCTGGCGCAAGCTGGCGACGCTGGCTTCCAAGGCGGCCTTTTCGGCCTGCATGTCGTGGAAGCGTTTGGAGCTCAGGTGGGAGTCGAGGATGAGGACGTCCTCGTGCAGTTCTTGGTATTTGCGAGCCTTGGTGGCCTGGCGGTGCATGGAGCCCATTTGGCGCTTCATTTCCACCAGGACATCGGTGACCCGCAGGAGGTTGGCTTCGGTGTATTCGAGCTTGCGGAGGGCTTCTTTTTTTTCCGCTTTGCTTTTGGTGATCCCGGCCGCCTCCTCGAACACTTGGCGCCGGTCCTCTGGTTTGGCGCTGAGGAGCATGTCGATTTTCCCCTGCTCCATGATGCTGTAGGCGCTGCGGCCGACGCCCGTATCCATGAACATCTTATTGATGTCCTTGAGGCGGCAGGTGTTGCCGTTCATCTCGTACTCGCTTTTGCCATCCCGGTAGACGCGCCGGGTGATGCAAATTTCGTTGAAATCGACCCCGAGGCTGGCTTCGCAGTCGGAGAAGGTCAGGCTCACTTCCGCCATGCTGTGCGGCTTGCGCTTGTCCGTGCCATTGAAAATGACGTCCGCCATCTCGCCGCCGCGGAGGGCTTTGGCGGAGGTTTCCCCGAGGGCCCAGCGCACCCCGTCCACCACGTTCGATTTACCGCAACCATTGGGGCCCACGATGCCCGTCACCCCCGCATGGAAGTCGATCTTCGTTTTGTCAGCGAAGGACTTGAATCCATGGAGCTCGAGGCACTTGAGGCGCATAATTGGGATATCTAAGCAAGGGAGAAACCCCAGGTGATTGAGGGCCCCGAAGCGTTTTCATGCTGTCCGGAAACCCCTTTTCTACAAGGCGTTTCTCCACCGCAGGCCGCGCTCAACCCGCCCCCAGGGGCCTCCCCAGGGGGAGGATGCTCCGGTTGGCGCGCCGCCGGCGGAGGCCCCTGCCCTCGGCCTCAAAACGTGTAGGGAGCCCGGTAAACCCGCGTCAATTGCTCCGGATCAATCCCCTTGCCGACCAGTTCATGCCGCAGCGGATCCCACTGGAAGGCGGCGTTGCTCCGGTAAGCGATGGCGATGAGGTGGCACCCAATCGCGGTGCTGCCGCCGGCGATTTCGTGGGCCACGGGTTGCTGTCGGCTGCGGATGGCGTCCAGGAAGTTAGCGAGGTGGCTGCCGCTCTTGGGCAGGCGGATTTTGGCGTCGCCCAAAAGCTCGCGCTCCGCCTTGCCATACTGACTCTCCACGCTGACCCGGTCCTCCGATCCGGTCTTTTTGGCGAAACCTTTCCCCCCCAGCACCAATTCAAAGCCCCCCCGGTCGACCCAAACGTGGCCGTCGCTGCCATAAAAAGTGACCCCGTTCTTCTCCGCCTGCCGCACCACCACGCCATTCGCATAGGTGAGTTCGCAGCCACGCAGTGCGGCATTCTTCTTGGCCGCAAAGGCCTCCGCCACCCCGGGAGGCGGCTGAATCGCCACCGGCCCATTGCCATCCATGCCCAGGCCCCACTGCGCGATGTCCAATTGATGCGCCCCAAAATCGCAAACCCCGCCCCCGCCGTATTCCGCGTATTCGCGCCACGCCGGAAAATGGCCGTGGACGCCGCGGGGCGAGAGCGCCGAATGATAGGGTGCCACCGGCGCTGGTCCCAGCCAGCGATCCCAATCCAAATCCGGCTCGGCCGCTTCCTCCGGCAGGTCGCGGGGCCGCGCCGGACCGCCAAAGCCCGCATCCACCCGGCTGATCTTGCCCAAGACCCCATTGAGGGCCAATTCGCAGGCCACCCGAAACTCGCCCATGGACCGCTGCATCGACCCCGTCTGCAAAACGCGGCCGTTAGCCTTGACCGCATCCATGACCGCTAGCGCTTCGCTGATATTATGCGTCAGCGGCTTCTCACAATAAACGTCCTTGCCCGCCCGCAGCGCCGCCACCGTGATGAGCGCGTGCCAGTGGTCCGGCGTGGCGATGCACACCGCATCAATGTCCGGCCTCGCGAGCAACGCCTCATATTCATTGTAGCTGGCGCAGCCCTTCCACCCTTCCGGCCGATCCTTGCCGTAAAAGGCTTCGACGCGCTGCTGGGCCCCCTCGCGGCGATGCCGATCCACGTCGCACACCGCCACCACCTGAGCCGTGTTGTCCCCCAAAAACCCGCCCAAAAGTCCTCGACCCTGCGTTCCCATCCCAATGAAGCCCATCGAAATTCGCTGGGAGGGAGCCGGGTCGGCCGCCCAGACCCGAGACGGCAACACCCATGGGGCGGCCAAAAGCGAAGTGGAGCGGAGGAAACGGCGGCGATTCGAAGTGTTCATAGAAAGCACAAAATAACGGGAGTTCAGCCGCGCGGGAACAAACCCCCCACAGCCTTCCCCCAAGCTATCCAGCGAATCCCCCAGGCGTCAAGACTTGTCGCCCACCACCCTCCTCGGCCGCCAGCTCGCCTCCACCACCTCGCCCCGCCCCCTGTCCTCCGCCCCCTAGCGATGATCCATTTTGCGATTGCCCACCTCCTCCTAGCGGGCAAACTCTGCCAGCGTAAAATGTACGAACTTGAACCCAACGACGATGCAACCATGCTAGATACCCGCGTCACGCTGCTGCTGCAATTGAAGTCAGGGGGCAGCGAGCGCTCCTGGTGGGAGTTCTTCGAAAAATATCGCCACTACGTCCTTTCCTTGGCCGTCCGCCAGGGCCTCGACGAGGATCAAGCCCACGACGTCCTCCAACTCGTGATGATGGCCGTGGTGCGCCAAGCCCACGGATTCCAATGCGACCCCGCCACCGGCTCCTTCCGAAACACCGCCTTGCACCCCGAGGGCGAGGGCCACACCTTCGCCCGGTTCCGCTCCTGGCTCAAAGGCCTGGTTCAGGTCAAAATCTGGGAAATGCGCAAGTTCTCCGCCCGAATCAACCCTAACGCCACAGAAGAGAGCGGCGAGTCTCCCCAGCACGAAGCCTCCGACCCCTCGTTCCAGCCCGACGAAGCCGCCGCCCACCATTCCGAAGCCCTCTTCCGCCGCGCCCTCATGGACCAGGCCCTCCTTACCCTACGCGAGGGTTACCGCGGCAGCCTCCGCAACGTCAACATTTTCGAAAGCGTCGCCCTCCGCGGACTCACCTACAGCGAAGCCGCCACCACCTTCGCCGTCACCGAAGTCTACGCCCGCCAAATCGTCCACAATCTCAAGTCCCGCCTCAAAAACATCCTCCTCAACCTCATGCAGGGCTCCCCCAACTAGCCCACGCGCTAATCCCATCCCACCATGACCGATGCTTCCCCCATCCTGAGCAACGAGGAGTTCGACGCCCTGCTAGCCAGCGGCGGAGACCGCCCCACCGCCCTCGGCCACTTGCGCCCCTCCGACCAGCTCCGCGCTCAACTCAAGACCGTCACCACCTTGCTCCAAGAACTCGGCCCCCTGCCCGATCAGCCCGCCCTGGTGCGCCGCCTCCACGACGGCACCGTGGCCGCCGTCGCCATCGGCGATTCCCTCTGTGCCGGCCGCTCCCCCCACTGCCACATCGCCTGCCCCGAAGACGTCGGCCTGAGCAAACGCCACTTCGAAATCACCCAAGAAGCCGGCCACTACTTCCTCTCCGATCTCCACAGCACCAACGGCACCCTCGTCAACGGCCAGCCTTGCCCCTCTCAAGAACGCCGCCACCTCCTCGACGGCGACCTCATCTCCGCCGGCAGCAGCCTTTTCGCCTTCCTCGCCGGAAGCCACGCCCCACCCGTCATCCTAGCCCACTAAGCCCCGCCTAGCGATACCAGGCACCACATCACCTTGGCCAGCCCGCGAGGGCGCGCTTCACCGCGCGCCAGCTCCGCCCCGCAGACTTTCCCCAGCATCGGGGCTTCCATCTCGTGCACGCTCGCGAATCCTTAGCGGGCTTGCTGCAAACAAATGCTTCCAGATTGGCCGCTTCGCTAGGCCCAGGTCTGGGCTTGCGCCTCTCGCTGCCGCAAAGCAGAGCCACCGCCGCTGCCCCAGGGCCATCAACGACTGGCTGGGTTTGTCCACCACCAGCACCCCGCGACGCCCCATAAACCCTTCCTACCATAACCACAGTCTTTTCTTAACTTAATTTACCAAGAGCGACCACGACCAGTGCCATGGCAAAGCCGAAACCGACCGGAGCACCGCCAAGCCCGAGGGCGGGCCATAATCCTGCGGCCCAGCAGGAAGGGATCGACATCCGCCCCTTCATCTGCCCAAACTCCTTCCATGAAAGCGCACCAGCCCCCCCATCTTACTTCGCTGCGGCGGCACCCACTCACGCCGTGCCGCTATCTCGCAACGGCGCGGCCGCACTTACCCCTAGCAGAATCAGTTGCCGCGGAAATCAGCCGTGCCAAGCAGAGCATCCCGGCCGAGCGATTGAGGCGGAT
>CALQKQ020000129.1 GCA_943331195.2 Akkermansia muciniphila
TGATACCGGCCTCGGCGAGTTTTAGCTTCGAAGAGCACCATTCGATGATTGTCCGATCTTGCCGTGCAAGCCCTGCCGTTCGCGATCGAAGTCGCCCGCCTCTGCTCCCGGCAACTCCCCGCCGAAGACGCTGACCGCGCCCGCCATGATCTTCTTTTTCCACTCGGTGACCTGACCGGGGTGGACTTCGAAATCCTTGGCAATCTGCTGGATGGTCTTTTCCCCTTTGAGGGCTTCGAGCCCCACCCGGGCTTTGAAGGTGGCGTCGTGTCTTTTTCGTTTGGCTTTCATTTTGGTTGGTTCCGGTTCGATGTTTTCACCGCAACCGTCCACCAAAACTATTCCTCAACCCGTGGTCCGAATTTCGGGGCCCACCTCAGTTCGTCATGGCGTGGGTCTCCTCGGATTGGTTTTTTCCACCGTAGCACACCCTCCCCGTCTGCGCAACATAAAGGACGTTATGTTGCGTAATTTATTACGGTGCCAGATTGACACCACCTCAGTTCTTTGCTACACTGGTGGCAGATTGGCACCACCAAAGGAGCTTTTATGACCTCGACCACCCTCGATCCCAAGTCTCGCATCACTGCACGCATCCCGGCCTCGGTTCAGACCATGCTGGAGGATGCGGCCACATTTCTTGGCGTCCCCCTTAACAGTTTTTTGGTGAGCGCAGCGGTCGAGAAAGCGGGCGATGTGCTTGCGGCGGAGCGGGTCATCAAACTAGGTCGAAATGACGTCGAGTTTCTGGAACGCTTGATGGATAACCCGCCTGAGCCAAATGCAGCCCTCATGGCAGCGGCCGCGAAGCATAAAGAAATGATCCGTGCCTAGAATCATTGAACCGCTGACCAACTCGCATGATCGCGCCGGATTCGATTGTGGAAGCGAGCCACTAAACCGTTTTCTTCAGCAGGTTGCGCGGCAACATGCTGAGCGCGGCCTTTCCCGCACCTTCGTGGTGGTCGAGAGTGACGCCGTCACGCCCAAACCCATTTTGGGATTTTTCTCACTCGCGGCCACTGAAGCTGATACCGAGCATCTTCCGCCGAACCTAAGCAAGAAGCTCCCGAGAAAAATTCCTGCGGCGAGACTCGGACGGCTTGCTATCAGCAAAAACCAGCAAGGTCAGGGCATCGGATCAGCGCTGATGATTGAGGTGCTGCGAAAGACGGCACACGTTTCCGAAGATTTGGGATGTTGCGGACTTTTCGTTGATGCAAAGGATGAACGAGCCGCTGATTTTTATCTGCGTTTCGGATTTTTACCTCTTCCCGACCAGCCGCTCACCCTCTTCCTTCCAATTCAAACGGTCGTGAAAGCCGTGACAGATTTGTAAACCCCGGAGCAGGATCGATTCAGTATGGCCACCCTCTTTTTCTCTTACTCGCACAAAGACGAAGACCTTCGCAATGAGCTGGAAGTTCATCTGGCCATGTTGAAACGGGAGAACCTGATTGAGACTTGGCACGACAGAAGAATCGTTGCGGGCGATAATTTGGACTCCTCCATCAGCGAAAACCTTGATAGTGCGGATGTTGTCCTTGCTCTGATCAGCCCTGATTTTCTCGCCTCGACGTATTGTTATGACATCGAGATGACGCGGGCTCTTGAACGGCATAGACTGGGAGAGTGCCGCGTAATCGCCGTCATTCTTCGTCCGTGCGACTGGCAAGCCACACCATTTGCCAAAGCCTTAGTCACTCCAACGGATGGCAAGCCAGTAAAAAAGTGGCCTGATCGGGATGAAGCTTTTTTGGATGTGGTCAAACAAATCAGGAACGCGCTTCCGCAGAAGAGTGCGGCCGTCCCAACGCATTTCGCTCAGCCGACATCCACATTTGTCCGGGCCGGTAGCAGCCGGTCCAGCAATCTGCGGATTCATAAGGAATTCACCGAAGCGGACAAGCATCGGTTTCTCGATGACACCTTCGAATTTCTCGCGCTCTTTTTTGAGGGTTCACTCGACGAACTGCAGAAGCGGAATCCGGGAATTGAAGCCCGATTCAAACGAATCGATTCGCAAGCTTTCGGTGCAATCATCTATCGCCAAGGCAAGGTAGTTGCCCAATGCGGCATCAGAAATGGGGGCTTCCGTGGATTTGGGGATGGCATCAGTTACACCAGTGACGCAACTGCTCCCGCCAACACACACAATGATTACTTGCGGGTCGAAGCCGGGGATCAGGCGCTATATCTAGAGCCGGGAGGAATGAGCATGGGAAGGAGGTTCGGCAACCATGACGGGGAATCTCACCTTAGTGCTGAAGGAGCAGCGGAATATTTTTGGGGCCTTCTGATTGAGCCTCTGCAGCAAGATTCGAGGAGATAAGGTCATCAGCTCAAGTTCTTTGCCGAGGGTCTCAAAACTTCCACCATGGCCTCTCTGGGCTGATGCAGTCATCCATGAACTCGGTGAAATCACAGTTCTGCGTTGTCCGAAGTCGGCTCCTCATGGATGGCAGCTTCCAAGCCGTCATCGACCTCATTCCTTAGATCCGGACCGGGGGTCCAGCCCTAGAATACACGTTATGTTTCGTATAATTAACCAAAATGCCGATCCAAGCTTCTTCACCGGATTTACTGCTATTCCTCTTTCGGAGGGGTGCCATCACCTGTCCATCCATAGTAAGCGGCGGTTCCTTGAGCCGAACCTTCCGCGTTAGATTCTGATTCCTGACCGATGTGAAGCAGCTTCCAACCCGTTTCGAGGAGTTTGTTGCCCTCATGAATAATATCCCGACCGGACAGGCATTTTACGACTTTGGTGGCGACGGTGTCTAGATTCATTGCGATAAATCAGTGTGAACGATTCAGAATGGAAGGTGGGATTCACCCGCCACAGCTTTTCTTCGGCGGCCGATCCACAACAGAACGCTGATCCCTGCCAGAAATGGGACGGTTGGTTCCGGCACAGGGCGGAGAAGCACTTGATGATAAGTGCTGTCCGAACGCTGAAAGCCGGTTCCCAGAATCCACCCATCATCGTTAATATCCGTCGCATCGGTGATGAACCAATCGTTTATTTGATCACCGATAAGCTGCTCGAACCCACTAAGACCATTTTCCGCGTCCCAATAAAACGCAGCGTCCGTTGGGATTCCTAGGATGCTCCCGCCTATCCGCGTGGCTCCGATGATGGCTCCGGCATCATTGATGTCGTAGGCCTTCAAACCTGTCCCGTCGGGAGTAATCCAAGTCAGCTCCATCGTCGCCCCTTCAAAAACAAAGGCGCGGCCGTTGGCCGTGCCGGTGACGAGGCCGTTGTTGTTGATAGCTGTAGCCTGTCCGAAGATGGCGGTGCCACCATCGGTGATGGCTTCCATGCCCACCCCAGCGGTCCAGAGGAAGGGAACGGTGCTGCCGTCGGTATTACCGCTGCCTGTTCTGCCCACAACGATTCCGGAGGAATTCACGCTCAACGGTCTGCCGTCCCCGGCGGAAAACAAATTGCCCAGTGCCTGCCAGCCACCCGCAGTGTCATACCGGTAAGGCTGGAGTTGCCCACGGTCCGGCCCAGCTTGAATCACCACATACTCTCCTTTGCTGGAAATGCGCGGTGACCAGTCGTCATCCCCGTTGACGGGGGTTCCGGCCAATGCCGTGATAATGCCTGAGGTGAAATCGCCTATTCCCACCGCTCCGCCCGTTCCGCTGGCTGTAAACACACTGACCACGGTTTTTCCTGCATTTGTCAGGTTGCCGGAAACCGTTGGGTAAAAGCTCTCAAACCCGGCGGGGGGCGTGCTGAGATTCCCCACACTGGAAGTTCCGTCCCGGAGAGCCTGCCCGCCGAGTGTGGCGGCCGGATTGTAGGACTGAACCTGTCCCGTATTGTTGAGCCCGGAAGCAATATTTCCGGCGGGGAGCCAGCCTGAATCCAGTTTGGTGACGGAGTATGGCGGCCGCTCCGCCGGCGCGGGTGGAGCGGCCGCCAAAACCAGCGGAAGAAAGAGCAGGATCCTCCAGATCGGGTGGGGGTTTGTCATTGGAGGTTGAGTGCCCGGAGAGGCCAATGCACGCCGTTTTGAGTGTCGTAGCCCTGCGCTTTGAAGCGGTCCTCCACAAAGATGAGGCGCTTTTCCCCGTTCAGGGTCATGAGGTTCACTCCTTCGGGACGGACCGCATAAGGAGACAGATCCGCCACCATCCGCACCGGCGTGGCCGTGGTGCTGTCCCAGCGGTAGAGGCTGAAGACTTGGCGGGAGGTTTCGTTTTTAAGCGGACCCCCATTGGCAGCTCCACCAATGATGAGATAGGCACCATCCGTGCCTCCGGCATTTTTCACCGTCGGGCACCATTGGATGGAACGGATGCCCTGCCCGTTCAGGTCGAGCTGGATAAGAGCCGGAACCCCTCCCGGCGCCGCCGTGCCCGCCGCCGCTGTCCAGACCCCACTGGCGGGCAGCATCGCATTCCCGGTATTATCGAACACCAAAGCATAGGCATTTCCGGTGGTCCGGTTGCTGAGCGGGGAGCGCAGCCCCACCACGATTTCAGATTGGCTTTTAATGGCCAGCCCCTCGACACTGATCGGATGGAAGTCCTGCTGCTTGGGACTGTAGCGCCACACGGCGGGTTCCTCGCCAAGATTGGTGTAATGCAGGAAAATCCCAGTCTGGGTGATGTGATTGTGCGTCGCTTGCAGCAGCTTGGCTGCGGCCTGTGTTTGAGTGTGATTACTGGAGGTATCTGTCACGGACTGCGGACCAGTGCTGCCGCGATATAGGCTTCCGTTGCATTCAAAACGCGTGTCACCAAAACTGAAATCTTTGGTCCGTGCGCCCCCATCCCACACCCTCCCAACGGTGTTTCCTGACAATTGACCGGATTTATACCGAAAATCATCCGCAGTTCCGGAGGCGACTGAATTTTGGATGTAAATGCCGTCACTCCCACCCAGCCCATACGGCAAATTTGTGATGGTTCCAGCTCCACTGCTGGCTGTCATTTTATAGAAACCCCGCGCGGGAATAGTCACCCCGGATGGAGTGCTAGAAATCGTAAAATAACCCATTCCCTCATCCGATATGGCAACGCCGCTCAACTGGGCGGCCACACCGGATGGATTAAAGAATTCAACCCAATCCGGCGAACCGGTTGAGGACATTTCGTTGACCTTGATCGGAGTATCTGCCGTTATAGTTGCTTGGATTTCAATCCCCCTCCCATAGACCCGTGAGCCATCGTATGCCCATGCCTTGAAGTAGTAGGTAGTGCCCGCCGTCAGACTGGTGATAGCTCCGCCGACGGTGGTTTTATAACCAGTAATCTGCTGTCCGGCGGAGGGCAGTGTGGCCAGCGTGTAATACGGGAAATCCGCGCTGGAGGCATTCGCCGGAAGGTGTAGCACGTAACCGGCGGTGGGGGCAGGACCTCCAAGGCCATTGGCTTGATTATAAGGCAGACCGGCACCGGGCTGGTAAGTGGTGCTATTGACAGGCTCCCCGAATTTCGGGGAGGTGCTGATGGCGATCAGGACGCCAGTGTTTTTGACCGATGCTTGGAGGGCAGTGTTGGAGGAAAGCTGGTTCCTCAGCGTGGCAACCAAACCGCTGGGAGAGTCCAAACCGACCGGGCTGACGGCGCTGGTTCCTGCCGCGAAGGCAGCCATATCCCGCCGGGCGGCGGGGACCCCCGTATTCCACGGGCCATCATCGGAGTCGAAATAGGTATTGGTTCCGGTAGGACTCAGGGAAGCATCCACGGGAATGGAAACCATGACCGCCCGGCGGGGGTCGTAATCATTGCTGGGAGGGTCCACCAGCGGATCATAAGTGGTAGGTTCGCAATCCCGGTAATGGTTCACCCGCGTCTGGGAGGTAGTGACGTAGAGCTTTGAGGTCGTGCTGTCGTAGGCCAGTCCTTCCGGGTCCTTGGTTTCCGCTCCGGGCTGACTGATGGTGCGGGCGGCCGC
Organism: Akkermansia muciniphila; assembly: GCA_943331195.2. Classification (GTDB taxonomy): domain Bacteria; phylum Verrucomicrobiota; class Verrucomicrobiia; order Verrucomicrobiales; family V1-33; genus CAIZWU01. The sequence goes on from CALQKQ020000129.1 coordinate 5,918, forward strand.
ATTATAGGTGCCCGCTACCAAGTCGCCCGTGGTGGCGGAAACTTCCCAAAATGTTAAGTCATTGTATTTTGTTCCGAGTGTATCTTCAATCGTCTCATCATTGATGATTGCAATTTTGGCATTGCCGCTGCCAAGCTGGCCGAGGAAGGCCACATCGCTGGCCTCATCGACACTGGAATAGGTTTTGGTCTGGCCGCGCTCCCGCCGGTTGATGGGAGGAAACTTCAGACGGGAAACGAATTCATCCGCCCCCATGTCCGCCCCCGAAACACGGGCGGCAATGGCATAACCCCGGCGGCGGGCCTCGCCGTCGCTGTCCAGCCGGGTGAGATAGGAAAAGCCGGGAATGCCGACGGGATTGCCTCGGTCCACGCATTCACAGCCGCGGAGCAAACGCCGCTGTCCGCCGGTGACCGCATCGGTGTCAAAGTAGGGAGCGACGGGATCGGCAGGATTCCCGGCAATGAGATTGCCCGTGCCGGTGAATCCAGTGCGGATGCTGGAATACGTCACCGTGGCCGCGCCGCCGGAAGTGACGCGGATCTGTCCACCCGTCCGGCTGCTGGCCCCGGTATTGGTCACGATGCTGCTCACCAGCGCCAACGAGGCTCCGGAACCTATGACCTGCACCTGACCATCCGCCGTATTCCCCGGCACATTGTCCGTGATGGTGCAATTCGCGGCCTTCACCTGACTTGTGCCGGAGATTCGCAGCGCGGCATCCGTTGAGGCTGTGCCCGTGCAACCGTCAACCACCACGTTCAAGACGACCGGTGAGGAGTTATCCACCGTCATGCCAGACTGACTGCCCTGGATCAGGATGTTGTGGATTCTGGCGGCGGTGCCACCCTGACATTTCACTGCAATTCCGGTGGCATTTTTCACCGTTAGCCCGCTTACCGTGGTGGCACTGGTATTGGCCGCGTCCAGCAGCAATGCCTGTGTGGAAGCCGATGGAGCGTCAATGATGGTCTCCTCCCGGCTGCCGCGTTGCCCGATCAGCTTTACGTTCTTCGCGGAAAGATCCACAGTTTCTGTATAAGTTCCAGGGGCGACCTGAATGACATCCCCCGCGCTTGCCGCATTCACTGCTGCCTGAATGCTGAGGTAAGGAAGGTCGTAGCTGCCATCGGCAAGTGCGGCGGCCTGAGTTTGGAAAGCGGTCACTTGGGTTGACTGTCCGAGTGCATTCAGGGCTTCCACTGTGCTATAAAACTTATTCTCCACCCACCATGACACTGGCACCACGTAACGATTGGCGGGCGGAGGATTGTTGGGGTCGAATGGCTTGCTGGAAGCGAGATTTGGATTGGTGCCTTGGGCCGTTTCGTCCGCATTGAGGTAGCCATCGCCGTCCGTATCGTCGGAAACAAACGGGTCCGTTCCGAAAAATGTCACTTCATCCTGGTTACTGATGCCGTCCCCGTCGATGTCCCCTTCGGCACCCTGAGTGTAGATAGTAGCTACGGAATATTTCAGGCGAATGTAAGACCGTTCGCCTGCCGGGGAGAATCCCCAGATGATGTCCGCCCCTGCCCCCAGCTCGATGACCGGAGCATTAGCCCAGGTCTGGAGATCCAGCGAAGTCTGAATGGAGTAAACTCTTCCGGTCACGCCCAGCCATTTGATTTGATAGACGTTTCCGCCGGTGCCCGGTTCGAGGATAATCTGAGCATGGGGCGTCTGCGACAAGGCCTGCATGGGCGTCAAGCATGACAGCGCGAGCATTTAAGAGAGGAGAGAAAACAAAAAGTGTTTCATGGGAACAAAATCAAGGCTGGAAGCTTATTTGACAGGGGTGGTGGAATACTGGCTGCTCTGGATGGGCCAGAAACGGATCACCGAATCTGTAGGCGGTTCGGGGTTTGCGGCCTCCCATGTCTTGCGGGCTTCCTGTTCTGCCTTGATGGCGGCAGCAGTAGATTCAATGAGTCCGGATTCCGTGTCATACTTGGAAAGCAAGGCCATGAGCGGCTCAAGCGCCTCCTGATTGGTGGAATCACCCTTTGTCAGGATAATATCCGTCGGCTCCTTGAAGTCGGTGAGCGAAGGTGGCTTTACTTGGGCCACAAACCGGTCTGAAGCGTGGTGGGTCATCGCCATCATGCAGTAGCGGCGGCGGCCTACCGTCAGGTCCCCGCAGGCGAAGATGGAGGACAAGTCCAAATTCACAAAAGCAGAATATTCTTGGTATCCAGTGAGCCGGTCCGCCGTCCACCATTTGATGAGCGAGATTCCATTTTCATAGATCACCACCGATGGCGAAAACAGCCTGAATTCATTTGGTTCCGCCGCCCGGCGGGCCGCACGGGCTGCGAGTTCCTCCTCATTCAGTAGGGCTACCCGTTGAGCCGCTGGTAAAACCGGAGCCACCAAAACTGGTGGCTCGATCACTTCCACGATGAGGTTTCCTCCCTCTGGTCCCCCTGCCCCTTTCAGCACCGTGCGGGCCTGCACGCGGGCTTTTGCGACCGCTTCCGGCATTTCGAGAGGCGCGGCCTTCCAAGGGTTGCGGAGGTTAGTTTGCTGCCCCCATACTAGTGTCGGGAGAAAGCAACAGGTGAGAATTAGGGCAGATTTCATGGGATGGAATTGAGCGGGAGAGAGGGATTTTTCTCTCAGGCTTTCGAAGGGTGCGACCTTGGCAGACTGCGGGGATTTAGTGAACGGAAAAGTCAGGCCTTGGAAGATGTGACCGCCAAAAAGTCATCCCCCTCTGATCATGAATGAGTTACAAACCAAAAAATGGCAAACTGGGCTTTTCGCGGTCATATTTTGGAAAACTCATGTTGCCTGTGGATTTTAATGTTCCAAATCCGCTATTCGGCATGGAAGATCATTTCGGGGCAAGAATATACGTTATGTTGCGCAACAAATTTTATTTTCGGCTTGGGACAAAGATCAAGCCAATCCAGTATTTTTTCCGCTTCCGTGATCTCCCAACGCA
>CALQKQ020000130.1 GCA_943331195.2 Akkermansia muciniphila
ACTTGGAGACAGACCCCACGGCGCTGGGGACAATCGGCCAGAGCGGGCGACTTGGACTTTTCCGCTTTGGCGCGGCGTCCGTTGGTGACAAGCTGGTTGATGGTGGGCATGGCGGCTGAAAGTGTGGTTTCCTTCTCACCAGAGGATCCACCGGGACAGCCGAGCCCGGACGACAAAGCGACCGATCAACTATTCGCAGCAACTTTTCCGGCACTGCGTTCCGATAAATCCTATGCGGACGCTCACTGTGAAGTTTGCAGGGCCGAGGAAGGAGGGGCGATTCTACTTTGCCTTTTCCGGTTCGCAAATGCTTTTTGCGTTTTTCTGCTCCTTTCCCCGAATGGCCCTGCCAACGCCGCCGCGCGGCCTCAAGCCACTCTTACTTTTATGCTTATTTGCATCACCCGATCCCCGCGGCCGCCTCCCCAGGGCATTTCCCAGGCGGAGGCTCATGAAAATCCGCATTGACCACTGGCAAAGAGCGGACAAGTCTCCACGCTCATTTTCCCGGCTCACCCGGGCTCTGCCTTCCATGACTTTCCATACCATTTCCGTCCTCGTTGAAAACAAATTCGGCGTGCTCGCCCGCGTCGCCGGCATGTTCAGCGGCCGTGGCTATAACATCCGCAGCCTCAACGTCGGTCCTAGCCACGACCCGCACATCTCCCGCATGACCATTGTCGTCAAGGAGAAGGAAAACGTCCTCAATCAAATCATCAAACAACTCGATAAGCTGATCGACGTCATCCAAGTCATCGACTTCCGCGAAGGTGACTACGTCGATCGCGAATTGGTCTTGCTCCAAGTCCAAGTCGACCGCCAAAGCCGCGCCGAGGTCATCGAGATCTGCCAACTCTTCCGCGCCAAAATCATCGACGTCGGCCGCGCCGTGCTCACCATCGAAATCACCGGCAATACCAGCAAGATCGAGAAGTTCACTTCCCTCATGGAAGCCTTCGGCATCATCGATCTCACCCGCACCGGCCGCATCGCCCTGCCCCGACTCAATCACGTCCCCGAAGAGGCCGTCGATTGATCTTCTCTAGCGCGGCTGCCCGCTCCGTTCAGGGCACCCTCCCACCTCCTTCTCCCCATCCATCCAACCTCATAAATAACACAATTCATGGCCGCTAAAGTTTACACGGACAAAGACGCCGACCTCGCCCTCTTCAATGGAAAGACCCTTGCCGTGATCGGTTTTGGCTCCCAGGGCCACGCCCACGCCCTCAATCTCAAGGACAGCGGCGCCCACGTTATCATCGGCCTCTATCCAGGCAGCACATCCATTCCCGTCGCCCAAGAACTCGGCTTCGAAGTGGTCGACACCGCCACCGCCGTGCAAAAGGCTGACGTCATCTTCGTCGCCGTCCCCGACACCAAGATCCCCTCGGTCTATAACAAGGACATCGCCCCCCACCTAACCAAGGGCAAAACTCTCCTCTTCAGCCACGGCTTCGCGATTCACTACAAAACCATCGTCCCCCCCACCGATGTCGATGTCATCCTGGTCGCCCCCAAGGGCCCCGGGCACATCGTGCGCCGCCAGTTCACCGAAGGTAAAGGCGTTCCCGCCCTCATCGCGGTCTATCAAAACCCTAGCAAGAAGGCTAAGAAAACCGCGCTCGCTTGGGCCAAAGGCGTGGGTGGCACCCGCGCTGGCGTCATCGAGACTGACTTCAAAGAAGAGACCGAAACCGACCTTTTCGGCGAGCAGACCGTGCTCTGCGGCGGTGCCAGCGCCCTGGTGCAAGCTGGTTTCGAAGTCCTCGTGGAAGCCGGCTACTCCCCCGAAATGGCCTACTTTGAGTGCCTCCACGAACTGAAACTGATCGTCGACCTCATGAATGAGGCGGGCATCGCGGGCATGCGCTTCTCTATCTCGGAGACCGCCAAGTGGGGCGACGTCCACGTCGGGCCCAAGATCATCGACGCCGGCGTGAAAAAGCGCATGAAGGCCGCCCTCAAGGACATCCAGTCCGGCAAGTTCGCCAAGGAGTGGATCAAAGAATACGAAAACGGCTACCCCGAGTACAACCGTCTCCTCAAAGAAGGCGAAAACCACCCCATCGAAAAGACTGGTGCCAAGCTCCGGGCCCTGATGCCTTGGGTCAAAAAGCGCGACATCAAAGGAAGCCAAGCTAGCTACAAGTGAGCCCATCGCCGCGATGATTCGCGGATTTCTAACGAAGCGCCTGCCCTGCCCGGGGCAGGCGCTTTTTTTTTGTTATGAAGGACCGGTCTGGTCGACACTCGAGCGGCTCCGCCGACTCAGCACGCCGCCGCAGTCTAGATTTCTCCGTGGGACTCTGGCTTGCCCTCCTCGCGAAAGCCCGCCGAGGCGAGCCGCGCGTAGAGCCCGCCCTGTTTGATCAAGGCCTCGTGTTGTCCGGACTCCACGATGCGGCCGCCTTCCATCACGCAGATGAGATGGGCGTCGCGCACGGTGCTGAGCCGATGCGCGATGACAAAGGAGGTGCGGTGGCTGCGCAGTCGATCCAAGGCCTGCTGGATGAGCTTTTCGGTCTCGTTGTCCACCGCGCTGGTGGCCTCGTCGAGCAGCAGGATGGGAGGGTTTTTCAGCAGGGCCCGGGCAATGGAGAGCCGCTGGCGCTCGCCCCCGCTCAATTTGGTGCCCCGCTCCCCCGCAACCGTGTCCAGGCCCGCCTCCAGGCGGCGCACGAAGCCGTCGGCGTTGGCGGCCGCCAGCACCGCCCACAACTCTTCGTCGCTCGCCTCTGGCTTGGCCAACAGGAGATTCTCCCGGATGCTCGCGTTGAAGAGAAAACTCTCCTGCGTGACGTAGCCAATGTGGTCCCGCAGCCACTCCTTAGAAAGCTCTACCAGGGGCGTGCCGTCGATCAAAATCCGCCCCTCGTCGCATTCGTAAAAGCGCGTCAGGAGGTTCAGCAAGGTGCTCTTTCCCGCCCCTGTCGGCCCCACAAAAGCGATGGTCTGCCCAGGCAGGGCTTCCACGTTGATCCCCCTAACGGTCGGTGCCTTCTCGGCGTAGGAAAAACCGACGTTCTGAAACGCCACCTGCCCGCGCAGCGCGCTCGGCCGGATTCCATCGATCAAGTTAGGCTCATCGCCCAAATCCAGGATGGCGAAAACGCGCTTCCCCGCAACCACCCCCCCCAGGAAGGTCTGCGTTAGCGGATTGATGCGCGAAAGCGGGTCGAAAAGAAAGCCCCAGGACACTAAAAAAGCCATCAGCGTCCCCACCTTCATCTCCCCCTGCAGGATCCAGTAGGCCGCCGCGCTCATCATGGCCACGATGCCCGCCTCGGCGATCAGCGACACCCCGGGCCAGGTCATGGCGTTGGCCTTAGCCACGGTCAATTGCGCCCGCCGCACCTCCGCGCTGCTGCGGTCAAAGCGCCGCAATTCCTGGGGCTCCACCGTGTAGGCCTTGATCTGGCGGATGCCGGCAATGTTGTCGTGGAGCATGGAATTTAAGGCACTGCTCGCCTCGCTAGCGGCCCGATAGCGAGTCTCATTGCGCCGGGTGTAAAGCCACGTCGCCAGGGCCACCATCGGCATCGGCGCGAGCGTCACCAGGGTCAATCCCACGTGCTGCGAGAGCAGATAGGCGAGCACGATGCCAAATTGGAGCAACCCGCTCAGCGCCTGGTCAATGCTATCCACGATCACTTTCTCCATCGCAGGCACGTCGCTGCCGATCCGGGTCATGATGTCGCCCGTCGGTTGGTTATCAAACCACTTCATGGGCAGCCGCTGAATCTTGTCGTAAAGCTCGCGCCGCAAATCGTGCACCACCGCTTGCTCAAAGGCATTGTTGCTCAGCATCCGCGCCGTGAAAATCAGTTGCCGCAAGGCAATCGCGCCCACCGCCAGCAGCGCCGTAGGCCAGATCGCCTCCCATCTCCGGTGCGGAATGATGTCGTCGATGAAGCGCTGTGTCATCGCTGGCATCACCAACACCAACAAGGTGCCCGCCGTGGCCAAAAGGAAAGCCAGCAAGGCCCGCCACCGGTAGCGAGTCGTGTAGCTAAAAATGCGGCGCAGGGTGCTCATGGCATGCTTACTCACCCGGCCCGGCCCGCGCCGTCAACGCAGGAATCCAGGCCCGCCCCACCCGCCCGCGCCCCAGAATCCGCCTTTCCTCGGCGCGCCGCGCGGTGTTTGTTGCCAGCTCTTCTCAAATCCGCGCCGCCCGCCCTCGCCGACCCATGCCTGCTTTCCCGCTGATCCTCGCCCTCGAAACCTCTTGCGACGAGACCGCCGTGGCCCTCTGCGACGGCAGCGGAGCCATGCTCGGATCCGCCATTTCCTCTCAGATTCCCGACCACCAACCCTACGGCGGAGTGGTTCCCGAACTGGCCTCGCGCAACCACCTGCTCCGCATCCGGCCCCTCCTGCAACAGGTGTTAGATGAAACCGGGCGCTCCCTCCAGGACATCGACGCCTTCGCCGCCACCGCCGGGCCCGGCCTAGCCAGCTCCCTCCTCATCGGCAGCACCCTAGCGAAATCTCTGGCACTCGCTTGTGCCAAGCCCTACCTCGCCATCAACCACCTCGAGGGCCACCTCCTCTCCCCCTTCCTCGGAAAACCCGACGGCCTCCGCCCCGGCGCGGCCCTGGTTGTCAGCGGCGGCCACACCCTCCTGCTCCACCTGCGCGGCCCCGGGGACTACCCCCTGCTAGGCCGCACCCGCGACGACGCCGCTGGAGAGGCCTTCGACAAGGTCGCCCGAATGTTAGGCTTGCCCTACCCCGGCGGGCCGGAAATCGACCGCTTGGCCCGCTGCGGCGATCCCCAGGCTTTCGATTTTCCCCGCAGCATGAAGCACAGCGGCGACTTCGCCTTCAGCTTTAGCGGGCTGAAAACCTCCATGTTCTACCTGCTCCCTACCTTAGGCGACCAAGCGGCGTCCCGCCTGCCCGATCTCTGCGCCTCGTTCCAGGAAGCGGTCGTCGATATCCTCGTCACCAAGACCCTCCAAGCCGCGCACCACCTCGGGGCCCGCGACGTCAGCGTCAGCGGCGGCGTCAGCTGCAACAGCCGCCTCCGCGCCGTCTTCGCGCAGCGCTGTGCCCAAGCCGGATTAGCCCTGCACCTGGCGGCCCCAGCCCACACCACCGACAACGCCGCCATGATCGCCTATGCCGCCCTGCAGCGCTTCCAGGCGGGCCAATTCTCGCCACTAGACGCAGACATCGATCCCAACCTGGCCCTGCCAAGCCTCCCAGCAGAATCCTTAGCCTCATCACCTGTACCGCCCCTGTAACGGGCAAGTCTTGGCCCTTCCACCCCAATCAAAAGCCCCCCGCACCGAGACTCGTCGCGCGGCTCGATCGCCGCCAGGCCAACCGCCCACCCCTCTCCGCCTAAAATCGGGAGGTCAAAGTCGACCATGGTGGCCTCATTCTCCGCAAGGACAGAGAATGATCCGTTTTCTCTCGCCTCCGTAGGCTCACCGCTTGGGTGAGTCCCTTCCGCTGGCAACATCCCCCGCCAAATCGTGTCCGGTGAAACGCCCGGTGCCGATGCCGGAAGCATCCCAGACGGCAGCCAGTGGTTCATCGCCGCGACACCACCAATTTCCCATTCCAAGGCGTCCCGCACCCCCGCAGGAATGCCAGCCCTTGAGCCCCCAAAACCCCCACTCGCGTGGAGCTTGCCTCACGCGCCCTCGCTCCATACCGCGCATTTTGCCAGGTAATTTCCAACAAGCACTGACCGCGCGCCTCTCGCCAGCAAAGCACCGGCGCGGCCGAGGAGGACGGGAAGCCCCTCGCTGGCGCGGCGCGAGCGCTTGCGATGCCACCAGCGGCCAGGTCATTGGCCTTACCCAAGCCCCAAAGGGGCGCACCAAGGCAGCCCCCTGGATTTCGCGCATTTTGCCAGGTAATTTCCGGCAAGCACTGGCCGCCCGCCGCTCGCCAGCAAAGCACCAGCGCGGCCGAGGAGGACGGGAAGCCCCTCGCTGGCCGGCTCGATCGCTTGCGATGCCGCCATCGGCCAGGTGATCGGGCCTGCCCAAGCCCCAAAGGAGCTCACCAAGGCAGCCCAAGGCAAACCCCAAGGTTTAACGGTTCCCCACGCATCCCCGGCGGCCCACCGCTTGGGTCGCCCCTTTAGGGCTTTGTTTGCTTTTTGACTGGGAAGACCCAGGGGCTTGCCCTGGGCTGGCAGGCGCAGCCCCGTTGGGGCAGCGCTACCGCCATTGACGAGGTCATTGGCGTTGGGCCAAGCACAAGCCTTCAGTTCCCCACTCGCTCCTGCGGGGTAATTGATGCAAAAGTTATTCGGGAGGTTCTGACACCGAAGTCAAACTGCGCCCCCCTCTTCATCCCGCAGCCACTCCCGCAGCCCCCGACCGCCCATGCCGCAACAAACCAAGGAAAGCGGAAAGTCCTACAAACCCATAGAACCGCCCCTGCCTCCAACATCCCCCTCTGCCCCTGAAACCCACGTGCCCCTCCCTATGAGGTGCCTCTCCTGGCCGCTGGGGCGGCCCTCCCTAGGAAGGCCCACCGCCAGAAGCGAAGAAAAATGGTGGAGGCGACGGGAATTGAACCCGTGTCCTAACGCCTTTTGACGAAGGTTTCTACATGCTTAGCCGGAGATTTAGTTTAAGGACGAGGCCTTCCGCCGGCGGAATGCCCCTTCCCGATCCCCCTGTAAATTTCGCCTCGGCCCCGGTGGCCCGGGCTATTGGCTAGCCTGTTAAGTTGCACCCCCGGCCGTAACAGACATTCGGCAAGGGATGTCACCGTCAATTAAGCGGCGAGTGCGAGCTCGTTAGAGTTAGCGTTTGTTTTTTTTGATCCGAATTGTTAACGGGGCCAACGAATCATCCCCGGCATGCTGCCAACGCCTCCAGTCACTAGTCGAAACCGGTGCGCCCCCAGCACTCTCATCCTACCCCCAGCCCGCGAAAATGCAAGCCACCATCTGGTTTCGCCCCGGAAAACTGGTTTTTCCCCCTTTCCGCCCCGCCCCCCTGTGCTATCTGGCCCCGTGATGCGACTTTCCAAACGCGCGCAATATGCCCTCCGCGCCCTCGCGGCCATGGCCCGCCGCCCCGCCCAAACCGTTTCCCAAATCGAGGAACTCTCCGCCGCAGAAGGACTCCCCCCCAAGGTCCTCGAACAAATCCTCCTCATCCTCAAAAAAGCCGATCTCCTCCACAGCAAGCGCGGCGTCGGCGGCGGCTACCACCTCACCCGCTCCCCCAGCCATATCTCCCTCGGCGACATCCTCCGCGCCGTCGACGGCCCCTTCCTCCCCCTCGGCGAAAACCCCGCCGAACTCGGCCCCGGCCTCCGCGCCTGCTTCGCCGACCTCACCGCCCTCGTCGACCACCACCTCGACAGCCTCACCCTGGCCGACGTACTCGCCCGAGAATCAGGCGGAAGCATGCACTTCGACATCTGAAACCCCGCCGCCAAAAATAGTCCGCTAAAACCGCCCCCGCAGCGGAGTCTAAGGAGAAGTCCCCGCACTGCTCCCCATGAGGCCTCCCGTCCTGCTCCCCCTCCTCCTCGCGCTGAGTGCCCGGGCCGAACCAGTCGACTTCGCTCGCGACGTCCAACCGATCTTCGCCCAGCACTGCACCGCGTGCCACGGTGCCCAAAAGCCAAAGTCCGGCCTGCGCCTCGACCGCAAAGCCGCCGCCCTCAAAGGCGGCCAAGACCACGGCCCCGCCCTCACTCCCGGCCAACCCGCCGCCAGCCCCCTCCTCCGCTTCGTCACCAGCCCAAACCCCGCGGAACGCATGCCCCCCAAAGGCCCCGGCCTCTCCCCAGCCGAAATCGCCACCCTGACCCGCTGGATCCAAGAAGGTGCCCTCTGGCCCGAATCCCCCGATTCCCTCCCCCTTCCCGATCCCCTCGCCCATTGGTCCTTCCTTCCCCTCAGCCAGCCCACCCCTCCCGAACCGGCGCTTCCCTCCTGGCCGCGCCAAACCCTCGACCGCTTCATCCTGGCACGCCTGCAGCAAGCCGGCTTGTCCCCCGCCCCTCCCGCCGACCCCGCCACCTGGCTGCGCCGGGTCTTCCTCGACCTCACCGGCCTGCCCCCCAGCCCCGAGCAAGCCGCAGCCTTCGCCCAAGACTCCCGCCCCGACGCTCCCGAGCGCCTCGTCGACACCCTGCTCGCCTCCCCCCGCTATGGCGAGCGCTGGGCGCAACATTGGCTCGACGTGGTCCGCTACGCCGACACCCACGGCTTTGAAGTCAATACCGAGCGCCCCCACGCCTGGCCCTACCGCGACTACGTCATCGACGCGCTCAACCAGGACACCCCCTACGACCAATTCATCCGCGAACAAATCCTCGGCGACGCCACCGGACAAGACGCCGCCACCGGCTTTCTCGTCACCGCCTCCGTCCTCCTTCCCGGTCAAATCGGCGCCGATGATGCCTCCAAACGCCTCGCCCGCCAAGACGCCCTCGACGAAATCGTCGTCAATGTCAGCCAAACCTTCCTCGGATTAAGCGTCGGCTGCGCCCGCTGCCACGATCACAAATTCGACCCCATCAGCGCCCGCGACTACTACGCCCTTCAAGCCTTCTTCGCCGGTGTCGACTATGAAGATCGCCCCTGGCGCCGCCCCGATGCCCTCGCCCAAACCCAAAAACGCGACGCCCTCCAGACCCGCCTCCGCCAGCTCGAGCAACAGCTCGCCGCCTTCGAACCCCTCGCCCGCCCCGCCAGCTCACCGCCCCCGCCCACCCAGGCCAAACTCAACGAAATCTCCTTCCCCCCGCGCCTCG
>CALQKQ020000131.1 GCA_943331195.2 Akkermansia muciniphila
GCCTCGCGGCGTTTGTCAGGGCTGGAGTTAGCCAAAAAAGCCCGGGCTTCCTCGGGGCTCGGCAGAATGCCCAAAACATCCAGCGAGGCCCGGCGCAAAAAGGCGGCGTCGCTGCAGGGCTCCGAGGGCAAGATCCCCAACTCGCGAAAACGAGCATAGGCTAGGGTGTCAATGAAATTGACCACCGGCAAGGCCGCATAGGCCGCCTCCGGCAGCAGTTGGTCCGCCGGCACCACCACCGAAGAGGCCCCCACCATTCCCAAAAAGCGCGCCACCACCACCGCCTGGCCGCTGTATTGGTCCACCGCGATTTTTCCCTCCTCGGAAACACTGGCGATCTGTTTGTCGTTGGAATAAAATTGCGCTAGAGAAGTAACATCCCGCACCGAGCCGTCGCTGTAGTGCGCCTGCACCACCAGCTTTTGGAACGCACCTTTGCGATAGCGGCGCTCCTTTGGAAACACTTCTAGCCGACTCAAGACCGGCTCCTTATCCTGGCTGAAGGCCATGCCCGTGCCGATCCATTTCGCTAGGGTCCGATAGGCATCGGAATCCCGCTCAAAGCGGGCCCCGCCTTCGTGCGGAAGGGTTTGCATCGCCTTGAGGAGGAGCAGGCTCTCCCCAGGATCGGCCGGAAAGACCCGCCGCCCCCGCGCCCCGCGCACGATGTTGTGATAGTCCGAGGCCGGATCAAAAGAAAAGACGCTCAAGCGAAACCCATTCTGCCCATCGGCTTTGGCATGGCAGGCCCCCGCATTGCACCCGGTCTTGCCCAAAATGGGCAGGACATCCCGCATAAAGCTAGGCGCGGCCGCGCTCGCCTCCACGATCTCGACCGGCAGTTCCACGCGGTGGTTTCCCAGCGTAGCCGTGAGCACGAGCCGCCCCACCCCGCGCGCCCGCAGCGCCCCGGGCGATTCTAAAACCGCCTGATCCGGTGCGCTGAGCGCGACCGCCGCCGTCTCCGTGGCATCCCGCTCCATGCCATCGCGGTGCCGCTCCGTGATCAAAAAAGCGGCCCGCTGCCCCGCCTCCAACCGCAGCGTGGCGGGCTCGCACACCAAAGCGCTAATCCCCTCATCCGCTGCGGCTGGCGCGACCTCCTCGGCCCCAAGCGACGCCGCCAGCGCGGCTGCGCCGAGCAGCCCCGGCACTAAATATTTTGCTAGAAAGGTGGCATTCATGGCGCAGGGGGAGCCGCCGGGGCGGCTAGGACATCGAGGTTGTCGAGCAGCTTGCCTTCTTGATCCCACCCCATCAGGCGCCCCGCGCTGGAACCAGCAAAAACGCGCCCGCCGCTGCCCGTGGCGCTCAAACAAAACAGCGGTGCCTCCGCATGGCCCCATTCCCGCTCGCTTCCGGTATCGGAACTCTGCGCTCCGCTGTGAACTTTGAGATCGGTATAGCGCAGCAGCGCTCCCCCGTCCGTCACCGCTAGCACCGCCGGCCCGACCGGGCTCCAGGCCACCGCATTGAAAGCGCTAGGACCCGAGGCTAGGGCGATGGTGTTTTCGCGCGTTTTGACATCCCACACTTTCAAACTGCGATCAGCTCCCGCCGTCACGAGCTGGCTGCCGTCGGGATGAAAACTCAGTCCGAGCACCTGCGTGGCATGGGCCTCCAGCCTAGCGGCCTCCGTGCCTGCGGGGAGGTCCCACAGCTTCACTAACTTGTCTCCACCAGCGGTGGCGAGCAGCTTGCCGTCGGGGCTCAGGGCCATCGCAAAAATCGTATCGTTGTGCGCCTGCCAAGACCGCAGCACCTGCCCCGAGGCCACCTCCAGCACCCTAACGACCCCATTCTCCGCAACCTGCCCATCCGCCAGCAGGACCTCCGCGCCGCCGGGCAGCGCCTGCAGTGCGGTAATGCGATCCGTCAGCCCGAAAGTGCTTTCGCGCTCCGGCGTCAGGGTGGCCGCATTCCACAAAATGACGCGGCGGAAAGCCCCGGAAAGCAAATGCTTTCCATCCGGCAACCACGCCAAGGATTGCACCGGATCCAGCTGCGCCTGGGCCCGGGCGAGCAACTTCAGCGCAGCCGCACCCACTTCATAGAGCAAGACCTCGTTGCGGCAGCCCACCGCCAAACGCGTGCCGTCCGGAGAAAGCGCCAAGGCCAGCACCGGGCGATAGGCCTCCGCCAGCAGCCCTGGAGCCACCGGCCGCGAGGGCGAGGTCCCTCCGGCTAGGGCCGCCGCATCCCAGGGCGCCCCGTGGCGCACCCAGTCCTCGAAAACCTTGATCTGAGCCCCGGAAAGCTGCTTCTTCGGCGGCATGTGAGGGTCCGCCGCCGCCGCCAGCGACTGCACCAACAAACTCGCCTCCGGCTTCCCCTCCACCACTGCAGCCCCACTATCGCCGCCCCGCAGCAGCGCCTCCCGACTCGTTAAAGCGAGACCGCCTTTGCGCTTCTCCTCGCTGTGACAAGAAAGACAACTCCCCTTGATCAGCCGCATCGCCAAGCCCGCATCGGGCGCTGCCTCCGTGCGCAACAAACCCGCAACCAGCCAGAGCAGGGCGGTCGGGAAAACAGAGCGTGGCTTCGGCAAAGGCATGGGCGCGTTGATGGGATACACCTGCGGCAGGCCCATTGTTTCGCCAAACCAGCATCGCGCAAGCCCCTTGCGCCAAGCCCGCCCCCCTCCGAGACCCCGTCGACTTGCCATCCGCAGCGGCAAGCCTTAGTCTGACGCCGTGAATCACCAGAGTTCCCCCACCCACGCCCCGGCCCATGAGTTGCCCGCCACCGGGGTCTTTGGCCATGTTAGCGCCCCCGCCCGCCAGTCCCTCGCCGCCGCCGGCCACTTCGCCTCCCTCCCCCACGGAGCTTACTTGGCCACCCAAGGAGAACCCCACCACACCCTCTCCGTGCTCCTTTCCGGCACCCTCAACATCTTTGTCCACGCCCACGCCGACACCCTCCACGTGGCCTCCATCCATCCCGGCGAGACCGTCGGCGAAATGAACGTCCTCGACCCCCAAGAGCGCGCCTCCGCCGACGTCGTCGTCGCCGAGCCCGCCCTGGTGTTTTCCATCGAACGCGAGGCCTTCCAAGATCTCGTGCAGCGCGACGCCCTGATAGGCTTAGAGCTAGTTAGCGCCCTCGGCAAAGAACTCTGCCAGCGCCTCCGCCTCGCCAGCGAAGCGCGCCTGCGCCAAACCGAAACCACCCGCGCCAACTTCCGCGATATGGATTACTAGCCCTGCATTCCGAGCACCGCCGCCCCTCCCCTAGCGCGGCCCATCCCGCTTCTCGATAGTCTCAGCGGCCGGTTCCGCCGCAGGCTTCACCCGGAAGGGACTCGACCAATAGCGCGGATTCCAGGAAGGTTCCGCCAAGGTCCCGTCGGCGGCATATTCAAAGAGCTTGCTCACGGGATAGAGCAACATCCCAGGCGCCCCCCGCAGATTGACCCGCGCCAACAAATCCACCCGGTCTCGGACATAGTCCACTTCGCCCGAAGCCGTCAACTTAAAGGCGGTGGTGGCGGCGGCAAAGTCCGGCAGCCGCACCTTGCCCTCCCCCACCGTAAACGTGGTCGCCGCGCTGCGGGCCACGCTATAGCCTACCTTTTCGCCCGGGATCACCGCATCCAACAAAGCCGACAACGGCCCCAGCAAGGGCAAGGCAAACAGATTTCCCTCCTCCAAGCGAGCCTCGCCTCGCCCCTGCAGGGCGGCCGGGTCGGTTCCGGAAATTTGATAGAAAAAATTCCCGCTGAGCAGCCCCTCACTGCGGCGCGCTGGATCGATGACCGCCGCCAATTGCGCAAACGAGACCTTCTCTAACACCAAGCTCCCCGAGTGCCCCGCGCGCTCTAGCTTGGGAAATTCGAGGGTGGCCCCAAACTTACCCCCCAGCAGCGCGCCTTCCCCCGTGCCGGTGAGCTGCCCCCCCTTGCTTTCGATCTGCCCAGCAAACTGTTCCAGCGGCCAGCTCCGCCGCAGCGCCTTGAGGCTGACCCGCCCCGGGGCTTTCAGCTCAGCCTTCCACCACGCCGCCGCCGCCCCCTTCCCTAGCGGAAAGCTCCCCTCAAAGGTGGTCGGTGCCGCCTCCTCCAAGCGCAAGGTATCGAAAACCTCCACGCCCGGAGCGGTGGTCCCGCTCAACTGCAAGCTGAGCTGGGGCCCCTGCACCTGGATCGCACCCGAGGCCTCCGCAAAATCCCTCGCCTGCCCCGCCACCTCCAGCCCCACCCCCCGCCGCGTCCGCAGCGCAATCCGGTAATCGCTGCGCGCCAAGCCCTGGAGATCAATCACTCCCTCCATGCGGGTTTCCGGCGACTTGGCAAAGCGATACTTCTCCACGGCCTTAGCCAAAGATGGTTGAAATAGCCGCAGCAGCGGAGCGGGCATCAGGGTTCCCTCGGCACCCACCAGAGTTAGCAAGCCCTCCGCCGCATTCACCCGCACCTCCCTAGCCTTGCCCCCGCCCTCCGCCATCTCCAGCGCCGCATGGCGCAATACCAACGGGCACTCCGCCGCCGGATTGTATAACAACTCCGCCGCCGCCTCCCCTAGCGCGGTGCCTTGATAGGAAAAATCCCGCAATTGGAAGCGCCCCGCATGGCGCCACGCGCCTTCCCCCCGGTCCCCCTGCAAGCGGACCGCCGCGCTGGAAGCAGCATTGAACGCGAAGCGCTCCAGCCATTTCCGAACCCCGCCATCCGGCAGGAAGGGCCGCAGCGGTTCCACCCCCATGCGCCAGTCCACCTCATAGCGCCCCTGCTGCGGCCCCAGCAGCAGCTGGCCGCGCACCTCGCCGCTGTGATGCCTCAGGACCCCCTCGCGGACATACAGGTGCCCCTCCGGCTTCAGCGCCACCTTGGCCGACAAACCCTCAAACACTACCCCTCGCGTAAGGAACCGCCCCAGCCGCACGCGCCCTTGCCCTTCCAAGGGCCACGCCCCCGCCCGCCAGTTCCAGCGGCCCTCCCAACTCAACTCCGGCGGCGTATAACAAACCACCTCCCCCAGCCACGGCGCCTCCTCCAAAGCACTCCGCAGCAAGCCCTGCACATCCATGCTGCAGTCGAACGCCACCTCCACCCCAGCCGCGTCCCCTACCTTCCAGCTCGCCGCCCCATGCAGCGCCCCATAGCGGTCCCGCACTTCCAAGCGCTCCAAGGTGGCTAGGCCATCAGATAGGCTGGCCCGCGCCTCAAATCCCTCCACCGCTCCTCCCCGATGCACCAAGGCCCCGCCGCTCAGCTGCGCGCGCACCTCTAGCCCAGCCAGCTCCGCGAGGTCGCCCTCCACTTCCAAGGACAACTCCCCCTTGTAAGCCCGCGCCATCCCCCCAGCCCCTGGCGGAATCTGAAACCGCTCCATCGCCCGCAGCACCTTGCGCCACACCCCGCTGTGCTCTCCCATCTCCTGCAGTTGGCGGCGGCGCTGCTGCCGCGCCCGATCCTTCTCCGCACCACTCGAAACCTGCGGCGGCGGCTTGCGCAGCCGACCCGAAACCTTCACCAAAACACCCGAAATCTCCCCCTCCGCCTGGGCAATTTCAATCTGCTCCTCCTGGAAAACCAAGCGCGCATTCAAGTCCCGAATCGTTAGCCAATCGCGGCGCGGATCGCCCGGCTCCATCGGCAGGGAAACGTCCGCCTTCTGCAAATGCAAGGTCCGCAGAAAGTCCTCCCGGTTCACCAAGCGGGCCAGGTCAATGTCCAAGCTGATGCGGTCAATCGCCGCCACCTGCTGGTCCGCTCGGCTCACATCAAAAAGCTTCACATCCCGCGCCGTCAGCCCCTCCACCGGATCCAAGGTCAGCCGCCCAATCTCCGCCCGCAGCCCATGCCGCGCCAATTCCTTGGCAATCAACCCCCGCCACTTCTTCGTAAAACCCTGGTCCCACCCATACACTCCTAACCAAACCGCCCCCACCAGCATCAGCAGGGCGATCCACCGCGTCCAGCGCCGACCATTCAAAAAAGGAACCACCCCCACTCCTCCCTCGAACCCTCACCCTTTTCAACCCAACAGACCGCCCGCCCTCGTTATGGTCTTGTCGCCCCCCCCCTTTGCGTCTACAACAACCTTCGTGCGCACTCTCACCTCCCGGCAAACCTTGGTCATCCTGACCGGTCTTAATCTTTTTAACTACTTCGACCGCTACGTCCTTTCGGCGGTCCTCCCCTCTCTCCAGGGCGAACTCCACCTCGACGACAGCCAAGCCGGCCACCTCGCCACTGTCTTCATGTTGGGATATTTCCTAACTTCACCCTTCTTCGGCTGGCTCGGCGACCGCGCTTCCCGCAAATGGCTCATCGCCGGCGGCATTTTCATCTGGAGTGCCTCCACCGTCATGACCGGCTACTCCGCCACCCTCGGCATCCTCCTCTTCTGGCGCGCCATGGTCGGCGTCGGCGAGGCCAGCTACGCCACCATCAGCCCCGCTTGGCTCTCCGACGTCTACCCCCCCGAAAAACGCAACAACGCCCTAACGATCTTCTACACCGCCATCCCCATCGGCGCCGCCCTCGGCAGCGTCGTCGGCGGCTGGATCGCCGCCACCTCCGGCTGGCGCCACGCCTTCATCTGGGCGGGCGCTCCCGGCCTCCTCCTCGCCCTCCTCCTCCTCCCCTTCCGCGAACCCGCTCGCAGCACCCCTAGCAAATCCGACCTGCCCGCCTCCGGCTGGCGCGGCATCCTCTCCCTCTTCACGCGGCGCGACTACAACCTCAGCGTCTGGGGCTACACCGCCTACACCTTCGCCCTCGGTGCCATGGCCCACTGGGGTCCCAGCTTCCTCCACCGCGCCCACGGCCTCGCCATCCCCCAGGCCGCTGAATTTTTCGGCTACGTCCTCGTCGGCGCCGGCCTCACTGGCACCATGCTCGGCGGACTCGCCGCCACCGCCTGGCAAAAACGCCACCCCAGCGGCTACGCCGGAACCCTCGCCCTCTCCATGCTCCTGGGCGCTCCCGCCGCCTGGCTCGCCTTCACCGCCACCACCCCCACCACCAGCATGGCCGCCCTCGCCCTCGCCATGTTCTGCTGCTTCCTCGGCACCGGCCCTATCAATACCCTCATCCTCGAGTCCGCCCCTCCCGCCCTCCGCGCCAGCGCCATGGCCGGCTCCATCTTCATGATCCACCTCTTCGGCGACATGTGGTCCCCCGGCCTCGTCGGCCAGTTGTCCGACCGCTGGCACAGCCTCGGCCAAGCCCTCCTCATCCTCCCCGGCGTCCTCCTCCTCGCCGGCCTCCTCTGGGGCACCCTCGCCTGGTGCCAACACCGCAGCCCCCGCTCCCCCCAGGCCTAACTCCCCCTCCCATGTCCCGCGTCACCGCCATCATCCCCGCACGCTTCGGCTCCACCCGCTTCCCCGGAAAACCCCTCCACCTCATCGCCGGCCAATCCCTCATCGAACGCGTCTGGCGCCGCTGCCAAGCCTGCCACCACCTCGCTCGCATCCTCATCGCCACCGACGACCCCCGCATCCTCCGCGCCGCCCACGCCTTCGGCGCCGATGCCATCCTAACCTCCCCAGACCACCCCAGCGGCACCGACCGCCTCGCCGAAGCCGCCGCCCACGACCCCTCCGCCACCCACTTCATCAACGTCCAAGGCGACGAACCCACCATCTCCCCAGACCTCATCGACACCCTGGCCCGTCGCCTCGCCTCCGACCCCGCCATCGCCATGATCACCGCCGTCCACCCCCTCCACGACCCCGCCCAACAACTCGACCCTAATATCGTGAAAGCGGTGCTCGACCGCAGCGGCCGCGCCCTCTATTTCAGCCGCAGCCCCCTGCCCTATCCCCGCCAGCCTCAGCCCGATCTCCCCGCCTACCGCCACCTCGGCATCTATGGCTATACCCGCGCCTTCCTCCACCAATTCGTCGCCTGGCCCCCCTCCCCGCTCGAGCGCTGCGAAGGCCTCGAGCAACTCCGCGCCCTCGAAAACGGCGCCGCCATCCACTGCGTCGTCACCGCGCACGACAGCCCCGGCATCGATACCCCCGAGCAGGCCGCCGCCCTCGAAGCACAATTGCTCCAAGCCGCCGCCCTCGCCCCCTAGTTTAACTTCTTCTTCAAGCGCAGCCAGTACCCGTCGAGGTCCCCCTCCTTCATGGATTCGACCTTGCGCCGATTCTCCTCGATGAGCTTTTGCAGCAAAGCCTCGCGCTCCGCCGCCGTCCGCACCGGGGGTGCTGGTTTTCCCTTGGCGGGCCCTGTCCCCGAAGGACTGCTCGCTTGTGGGCCCAGCCCACCCGGCTTCGGCGGGGCATCGTCGGCGGCCTCGCTTCCCGCCGTGCCGTAAGTATCCACCGGCACCACCACATTGGCCCCAGCGCGCAAGCTGCGGCGCGCACTGATGAACTGCCGCGGGCTAAAGTAATTGGAATAGCCCTGATCAAAGGCACTGCGAGCCATCCCGATATTGATGTTTTTGCGCATCTCAAAATGGAGGTGCGCCGCATATTTGCCGTGCGCCGTGCCAATGGTGCCAAGCAACTGCCCTCGCTGCACTAATTGATATTTGCGAACCGCGCGGCTATCCAAGTGCCCATACAAGCTGTCCATCAAAGCCACCCGACCGCTTTCGTCTAAATACGCGTGGCGCACAATCACCACATTTCCCCAGCCCCGCAGGTAGTCC
>CALQKQ020000132.1 GCA_943331195.2 Akkermansia muciniphila
GCCGACTGGGCGGCGGTAAACCGGGCCACCCCGCGCCTTGTTAGCGTGCTCCCCAATGGTCCGGTGCACCACCCCACCGTGCGGGTCTACCTAGCCGGCGGAGTCCCCGAAGTGATGCTGTCCCTGCGGGATCTGGGCCTGCTGGACCTTTCTGTATTAACCGTTAGCGGCCACCGGCTCGAGTCCGTGCTGCAAGCCTGGGAAAGCGGGGAGCGGCGGCGGCGCTTCCGCGACTTGCTCTTCGAAAAAGACGGCGTCGACCCCGGCGAGGTGATCCTCAGCCCCGCCGCAGCGGCCGCAGCCGGAATGGGGAGCACGGTGACTTTTCTAACGGGAAATATTTGTCCCGAGGGCGCCATCATCAAAAGTGCCGCCATCGATCCCTCGGTGGTGGACGCCGATGGGGTCTACCGCCTCGAGGGGCCGGTGCGCTTTTTCACTAGCGAAAAGCAAGCGATGGCCGCCCTCAAAGCGGGCACCATCAAAGCCGGCCAGGTCATGGTCTTGGCCGGCTGCGGCCCGATGGGCACGGGGATGGAGGAAACCTATCAATTGACTTCAGCCCTCAAGTTTCTCCCCTTCGGCAAGGAGGTGGCCCTGATCACCGATGCCCGCTTTTCCGGCGTCAGCACGGGGGCCTGCGTCGGCCATGTCGGGCCCGAAGCCCTCGCGGGCGGGCCCCTCGGAAAACTCCAAGAGGGGGATGTGGTGCGCCTCGCCATCGACCTTCGCCAGCTCTCCGGCACGGTGGACTTCGTGGGATCGGCCAGCCAGCGGATCTCTCCCGAGGAGGGGGCGCGGTTGCTGGCGCAGCGGCCTAGCCAAGCTGCGCTCGCGGCGCATCCGGATTTGCCCGACGACACCATCTTGTGGGCCGCCCTCCAGCAAGCCAGCGGCGGAACCTGGGGCGGTTGTGTCTTCGACGCCGCCGCTATCGCGGCCCAATTGGCGCGGGGGGCTCTGGCACCGCCTCGGCCATAAGGCCTTGGCCCGAACTGGTGGCCCGCGCCCGGCGTGGCCAGGGCTAGGGCAGGGGCCGACAGCGCCGGGTGACTTCGCGGCTGAAGGTGGTGTCCGTGCCGACCGGCGAGGCCCCGGAATCGGCGTGCTGGCTGAGCTTCATCGTCGTCTTCAGGGTCTCCTGCAAAATAGGCAGCGAGGGGTCGATCGGGAAAAGGCGCACGGTGGTTGAATTCACCTCACTGTTAGTCAGGGGGCGGTCTGGCGGAGCCCCGCGCAGGGCCTTGGGCACAATATGAAAGGTGGTAGTGGTGGCCAGCGCCGCCAGCCCCTCGGCCTCGGCCGACCCGTCCAAGCGAATCTCGCCCGTGGACGTTGCCGGGTCGATCAGGAAAGGGCTCGTGGCCGCGATGGCGGTGGCGAGGCGCTCGGGATCGGCCCGCCATTGCGCGCCGGGCTGGCGCGGCTGGTGGTTGTGAAACACCTCGTCTTCGGAGGGTTCGTGGGCCGAGGGAAGCTTGGCCCCTGCTAGATTGAGGGCATCGCTGAGCGTGCCGTCGAGTTCGTCGCGGTCGAGTCGATAGGAGGTTTGGTCGCCCACGGCGATGGCCAAGATTTTGGTGCCCGCAGCCAATTGCTCCTGGGGCCCCGAGCCGTCATTGGTGACGAGGCGCTCCACCGTCATGAGAACCTCGCGCGGACGGCCGTTGCCATCGACCGCTTTGACTTCGTGGGTGGCGGCGTAGTCGACCTCCAAATGTTCGTCGCTAACTTCCCTCGCTTGGTTGGGCGTGGTGGTGACCAGGTGGCGGTCCTGTCGGCCGCTGGAGGAAACCGCGCTGCGTTCGCCAACCGTGGCGGGGCGGTCGAGGTGGAGTTGCCAGGCGGTATCGCCGCCGCGCGTCTGGCCTACGGCGAAACAAAGGTAGGCGGGGAGAAACCAAGCGGGGCGCGTCATGGCCCCAGGATGGCGTGGAATGCGCTGGGCTGCCAATCATTTCCCATCGCCGCCGGACCAGCCAGCTTCAGCCGAAGGCCTGCAGGAAACAGACCTCCATGGCCAGCATTTCGTGAACATTCGTTTCCAAATGGCGGCGCAAGGCTTCCACCGCTTTGAGGCGCTGGTGCAAATCTTCATCGCTCAAGGTGGCCGCCACGCGCTCGGTCAGGGCAGCATACGTCGGCAAATCCAGCCGATCCAGGCCATGGCGGCGGCGCAGCAGTTCTCCCAGCCAAATGAAGAGCGTGGCCACCAAGAGGTTACGCTTCTCCTTGTACTCACCTATAGTTAGTTCGGCGTAGTAATCCTTCCGCTCCTTCAGCCAAGACCCATCTGTGCTTTTGTTATAATGTTCCATTTCTTCTTTGAGGCTGTCCTTGTGGATATCCTCAATTTCCTCGCGCAGCTGCCCCAAGAGCTGTTGGAATACGCCCAACAGCCCCATGGCCCGGGTCGGGCTCGGGGCCCCCACCGCAAAATACACCGCTAGCTCATCGAGCAACGCGCGCTGTGGCGGGGTCAGGTCGACGCCGCCCGCTTGCTTCCGGTATAAGGCCAGGCGCACGCAGCGCGAGCGCACCGTCTCCAATAGCTGCTCCGGCGAGCAGGTCAGCAGCAGGATGAGGGTATCCGGAGGCGGCTCTTCCAAGGTTTTAAGAAACGCGTTCGTCGCTGGTATGGTGAGGCGATCAGCTTCGCTGATGACGATGATTTTATGGCCGCCCTCGGCCGTGGAAAGCTGCACCTGGCCGATCACGTCGCGCACCTCATCAATCTTGATGGAGCGGATTTTCGACTGTGGCTCCAGGACCAAGGCCCCGCGTTGGCGCAGGTCATCCAGGGTGGCGTCGCCGGTCCAGCCATTGATCAGGCCAGCGGCGTTGACCGCGAGTTGTTGCAATTCTGCCAAATCCGGCCCGGTGAGGAGATAGGCGTGTCCCAGCCGTCCCTTTTCATGGGCGGCGCGCAGCAGGGCGAGGGCTTGATCAGGAGCAAAGGCCATGGCCGCGTTCTAACAGGGTTTGCCGAATCTGGGCGTGCAGATCTTCGGGGGAAAGCGCCGCGTCCAGCACACAAAAACGGGTCGGCTCCTGGCGCGCTAGAATCAAATAAGCTTGGCGCACGGTTTCATAGAAGGATTCCTCGGCCTGTTCCATGCGGTCGCGCCGGTCGACGTGGCGCGCCCGGGCCCGCGCCAGGCCGGTGGCCGCATCCAGGTCCAGCAAAAAGGTCACGTCCGGCCGACAGCCCCCCGCCGCAAAAAGATTCACCGCCGCCACCAATGCAGCCGGCAGTTCGCGACCGCTGCCTTGATAGACCGTGGTGGAGTCTAAAAACCGGTCCGCTACCACGATCCCACCCTCGGCCAGAAACGGTTGTATTTTCTCCCGCACCAACTGCGCCCGGCTCGCCGCAAACAAGAGCAACTCCGCCTCCTTGGTCATGGCCCCATTGTCCGGATGGTACTTTAACAAGTGCCGGACCACCTCCCCAATCGCCGTCCCCCCCGGCTCGCGCACCGACAACACCTGGCGCCCCGACGCCTCCCAATGGCGGCACAGCAAGGCAATTTGGGTGGACTTGCCACACCCTTCGCCGCCCTCAAAACTGACAAAAAATCCCTCCATGCTCTAAAATCAAATAGCGCGATCCAGGGACCCTCCCCGCCGCGCCCTGTCCTACACGCCTCTCTCCGCCCTCGCCACGGGAAAAAAAGGGGCCGTGCCCCCCGCCGCTGCTGCGCCCGCGCCCGTGGTTTCTTGGAAGTTCGCCCCACCCTCCCCGTAAGCGAAGGCGTTCTCCGCAGCTTCCTTTTCCCATGACGACTTCCCCCAACCTTTCGCGGCGCTGGTTTCTCACCTCCGCCGCCGCCCTCGCCAGCGCTCCCCTCCTCGCCCATGGGGCCCCCGCGCCCGCGTCGGCGTCCGGTCCGCCGGGCCCCCTGATGGCCTATGTCGGGACCTTCAGCTCCCCGCTGCGCGACATGCTGCCCTCTCAGGTAGATCTGCCACCCGGCAATGGGCGCGGCATTCACCTCTTTCAGGTAGATCGCCGCAGCGGAGCCCTCCAACCCGCAGGAGTCTATGAAATGGGGAACAGCCCTAGCTGCCTCGTCGTCAATGCCGCCGGGACCTGCCTCTATTCCGCTAACGAAACTGAGCGAATCGGCGACGCCAAAGCAGGCTCCGTCACCGCCTTCGCGATCAACCGCGCCGACGGTCAACTCAAACCGCTCAATTCCATGCCCTCCGGAGGTGCCGGACCCACCTACGTCAGCATCCACCCGTCCGGCCGCTTCCTCTTCGTTGCTAATTACTTCGGCGGCTCCGTAGCCGTCCTCCCTATCCTCCAGGACGGCAGCCTCGGCGCCGCTACCGATGTCAAAGTCGCCACCGGCACCCTCGGACCCAAGCAGGCCACCCAAGCCCCCCCCGGCAGTTTTGCCCACAGCGGGCACGACCGCACCCACGCCCACATGATCCAGGCCGATCCCTCCGGCACATTCATCCTCCACGTCGACCTCGGCCTGGACCGCCTATTCATTTGGAAATTCGACCAGCAGCAGGGAATCCTAACGCCTAACGACCCGCCTGCCGTTGCCCTGCCCCCAGGTGATGGGCCGCGCCACTTCTCCTTCCATCCCAAGAAGCCCTGGTGCTATTCCATTCAGGAAGAAGGATCTAACATCGTCCTCTTCGACTACGACGCCGCCCTCGGACGACTCAG
Organism: Akkermansia muciniphila; assembly: GCA_943331195.2. Lineage (GTDB taxonomy): Bacteria > Verrucomicrobiota > Verrucomicrobiia > Verrucomicrobiales > V1-33 > CAIZWU01. Next base: position 4,688 of record CALQKQ020000132.1, read on the forward strand.
CCCGCGCCAAACGATTTCCACCCTGCCGCCCGGATTCGCTGGCAGCAATTTCTGCTCGGAAATCCTGGTTTCCGCCGACGGCCGCTTCCTTTATGCCGGCAACCGCCTCCACGACAGCATCGCGGTATTCGCCATCGGCGAGAACGGCACCCTGGCCGCCCTGGGGGAAACATGGACCCGCGGCAATTACCCGCGCAGCTTTAACTTCGATCCCAGCGGCCAATTCCTCTATTGTTGCAATCAGCGCGCCGACCATCTCACTACCTTTCGCGTCGACCCCCAGTCCGGCGAACTAGCCTTCACGGAACAATACACCCCCGTGGGAAATCCTTCCTGCATCACCTTCCTCGATTTAGCCAAGCCCCCCGGAAACTGAAGCGCGGCGCGCCACTCAAGCATTCAAGCGCCAGAGCGTGAAGTTTAGAAAGGCGGCGAAACTCACCCACGCCAGATAGGGCACCAGCAGCCACGCCGCCATCCGGTTCACCGACCAAAAGGCCCTCACCGTGCCGACAATGGCGAGCCAGAGCAGTATCATTTCCGCTAGAGCTAAACCCATCTCATGCCCGCCGAAAAAGAGGGGGGTCCACAGCGCATTAAGGACCAGTTGCACCAAGAAAAACCCTAGGGGGCGGCGCTGCGCGCGCCAACCGCCGCGCTGCCACACCCTCCAAGCAGCCACCGCCATCATCACATAAAGCGCGGACCACACCGGCGCAAAATACCAACCGGGCGGATTCCACTGCGGTTTGACCAGGGACGCATACCACTCGCCCGGCATGAACCAAGCCCCCGGAACCGCCGCTCCAAAACATAGCAAGATCCAGCCCGCCAAAGCGACCGCAGCGACGCCGCAGGGGAAAGTAGAAGTCGACTTAGGTTTCATGGATCAAAATAGCGTGGAGGGACGACCCACCGCACCGGTATCCTAGCCGAGCCATTCGCCTCAAGCCAGCTTTAACTGAGCAGCAGCAACCGCGGCGCTTGCCCCGGGACCGTCGCTGGCGCACGGTGCACGCAGGGCGGAACCGGACTCCCCGGATACTGGCAAGCTATCCGCCACAGATTCCCCTGACCAAACGACCAGGGCCGAGCCTGCGGTCGGGCCACATAGTGTAAATCATAATAGTGGTCTTCCAGATAGTCCAAGAAGTCGGCGTCGTCCGGCCCGCCATAGGCCTGCAACAACGCGGCGCGGGTTTCCGCCACCTCCACGCGCCGCAGGGCATCCTCTTGGCGCAGCCCTTCCGTCGAGGCTCCCGCATACGTGCAAAGCCACGTGTCGGCCTCCGCCGTAGCACTGTCCACATGCCAAGACTGCACATGCGTGGGAATGACCGCCTCTCCAGTGGCGGGCACATAGCCCTTGATGCAGTCTAGCACCGGAGCCAACTCCAACTCCCGCAGCAGCTCCTGATCCGCCAACAAAACCTCTCGGGCGACCCGCCCCGCCTCGCTCAAATCAAGCGCCGCCAGGCGAGCATCGTCGATACTCGTGATCCCCCGCCCCGCCGAAAGCAGCGCCACCACCTCCGCAAAATCCCCCGGCAACAGGCGCGGCCAACAAAGCGCATTGACCTCGCCACTAAAAGTAGCCTCCACCAGCTCCTCAAAACTCCCCACCACCCGAATCCCTCCATAGTCGAACGGCGGCACAAAAATCAAGGAAGGTTGGGGCATGGAGTCAGTCCACCACTTCCAAGACCGCCACGAAGTTTGCAAGCGGGACCCGACCTACCCCCAGCCGCGATGGCGCGCCCAGACCCAGCAATTATCCGTTTCCCAGCGACTCGCTTGGGCGTATGGGAGTGGACTCTTTCCCTGTCTTTTAACCCCCTCAGAGAAAATACCCATGACTACCGAAGCCAAGTGCCCCTTCCTCCACGCCGCCGGCAGCGGCCCCTCCAACCGCGACTGGTGGCCCCATCAGCTCAATCTCAAAATCCTGCACCAGCGCTCCCCCCTCTCCGACCCCATGGGCGAGGCCTTCGACTACGCCGCCGAGTTCCAAAGCCTCGACTTCGCCGCCCTCAAGCAAGATCTTCTCGCCTTGATGACCGATTCCCAAGACTGGTGGCCCGCCGACTTCGGCCACTACGGCCCGCTCTTCATCCGCATGGCCTGGCACAGCGCCGGAACCTACCGCACGGGCGACGGCCGCGGCGGCGCCGGACGCGGCAGCCAACGCTTCGCCCCTCTCAACAGCTGGCCGGATAACGTCAACCTCGACAAAGCCCGCCGCCTCCTCTGGCCCGTCAAACAAAAATACGGCCGCAAAATCTCCTGGGCCGACCTCATGATCCTAACGGGCAATGTCGCCCTCGAATCCATGGGCTTCAAAACCTTCGGTTTCGGCGGCGGGCGCGCCGACATTTGGGAACCAGAAGAAGACATCTACTGGGGCTCGGAAGGCAAGTGGCTCGACGACCAGCGCTACTCCGGCGACCGCAACCTGGAAAACCCCCTCGCCGCCGTGCAGATGGGCTTGATCTACGTCAATCCCGAAGGCCCTAACGGAAATCCTGACCCCTTGGCTTCAGCCCGCGACATCCGCGAGACCTTCGCCCGCATGGCCATGAACGATGAAGAAACCGTGGCCCTCATCGCCGGCGGCCACAGCTTCGGCAAAACCCACGGGGCCGGCGACGCCGCCCTGGTCGGACCTGACCCCGAAGCCGCCGGCCTCGAAGAACAAGGCCTGGGCTGGAAAAGTAGCTTCGGCACTGGCAAAGGGGGCGACGCCATCGGCAGCGGCCTCGAAGTCACTTGGACCACCACCCCCACCCAGTGGAGCAATAACTACTTCGAAAACCTCTTCGGCTACGAATGGGAACTCACCACTAGCCCCGCCGGGGCCAAACAGTGGCGGCCGCAAGACGGTGCCGGAGCGGGTTCCGTGCCCCACGCCCACGACGCCTCCAAGCGCATCGCCCCCTCCATGCTAACTTCGGACATTGCCCTCCGCGTCGACCCCGCCTACGAGAAGATTTCGCGCCGCTTCTACGAAAATCCGGACCAATTCGCCGACGCCTTCGCCCGCGCCTGGTTCAAGCTGACCCACCGCGACATGGGCCCCCGCGCCCTCTATCGCGGACCCGAAGTCCCCGCCGAGGAACTCATCTGGCAAGACCCTATCCCCGCCGCGGCGCACCCCCTCGTCGATGCCCAGGACGTCGCCAGCCTCAAACAGGCCTTGCTCGCCTCCGGCTTGACCGTCTCCGAAATGGTCACCACCGCCTGGGCTTCGGCCTCGACCTTCCGCAGCTCGGACAAACGCGGCGGGGCCAACGGAGCCCGCCTTCGCTTGGCCCCGCAAAAGGACTGGGCCGTCAATCAGCCCGCCCAACTTGCCAAGGTCCTCGCGGCGCTGGAGGGGATTCAACGCACCTTCCATCAGACCCAATCCGACGGCAAGAAAGTCTCCCTAGCCGACCTCATCGTGCTCGCCGGAGCTGCCGCCATCGAACAGGCCGCCGCCGTCGCCGGCCACACCGTCTCCGTCCCCTTCACCCCCGGGCGCACCGATGCCTCGCAGGACCAGACCGACGTCGACTCCTTCGCGGTGCTCGAACCCATCGCCGACGGCTTCCGCAATTACCTCAAGACCAAGTTCTCCGTCTCCGCCGAAGAACTGCTCGTCGACAAGGCCCAATTGCTCAACCTCACGGCCCCAGAAATGACGGTCTTAGTTGGCGGCCTCCGCGTCCTCGGCACCAACCTCGGCCAGACCCCCCACGGCGTGTTCACCCACCGGCCCGGCGCCTTGACCAACGACTTCTTCGTCAACCTCCTCGACATGGGCACCGAATGGAAGGCGCTCTCCTCCGAAGAAGAAGCCTTCGCCGGGCGCGACCGCAAAACCGGCCAACTCAAATGGGGCGGCACTCGGGTCGATCTGCTCTTCGGCTCCAACTCCC
>CALQKQ020000133.1 GCA_943331195.2 Akkermansia muciniphila
CAGGGGGAAAAAATAGCCGCGGGTGAATCTCTTCACTCGCGACTGTCTTATCCGACCGCTGATCGCCTTGTTTCGGGCGACCCCTTCTTATAACCCACCCTGCAGACTTCGCAAGCTCTTTTGATCTCTTTTTTTCAAAAACGCGTTCCATCGGTCGTCTCCCCCCCTTTCCCGCAGCGCCGCAAAGGGTTTGGCGCCGCTCATCGCCCAGCGTTGGCCGCAGCGACCACCGGGCTTGACTGGTACAAACCCCGACCCTTGAGGCAGGCGGCCGCGCCACAGGCCAATACGAGGGGGCCCGCTAGGCCAGGACCGAAAAGTTCCAGTCCCATCACCGCACAACTCCAGGGGGTCCGCGCGGCTCCTCCAAAAACGGCCATCATGCCCAAAGGTGCCATCCAAGCGGCGGGCAAGCCGAGCGGAACGGCCAAGGCCTGACCCAAAGCCGCTCCTATGAAAAACAGGGGCGTCACTTCCCCCCCCTTCATGCCGCATCCCAGCGTCACCACGGTGAAAACGCCTTTCCAGGCCCACGCCCAAGGGTGATCGACGCCTTCCTGAAAAAAGCTGGCTAGGCACAATCCGCCTGGATGCTGCGCCAAGGTTCCCAAACCGAGGTAGTCGCGGCTGCCGCAGAGATAAACTAGGCCGATCACTCCGAGCCCCCCCAGCACCGGTCCCAGGTCGGGCCTGGGCAAACTGCGGCGCAGGCCCGCTTGCAGCCCGTGCAGCGCCGCCACGAATAGTCGGGCCACCAACCCAAAGGCCAGGCCTGCCAACAGCACGCGCCCCCAAACCAGCAGATCGCCCAGGGGAAATCCGCTCGCCTGTGGCCACCTGGCATGGTGCGCCGCCCAAGCTTGGCATACCTGATCTGCCAACAGGGCCGCCGCCAGGCACCAGGGCGCTTCGCCCCAATGGCCCCGGCGGCAGCGCAGCACTTCCAGCGCGAAGGCCGCCCCGGCCCAGGGGGTGCCAAAAACGGCACCGAAACCCGCCGCCATTCCCGCCATGAGCAAACCCGCTTGGTCCCGCCTGGCCACTTTAAAATGCCGCGCCACCGCCCCCCCCAGACTGCCCCCCATTTGCACGGCGGTGCCTTCCCGTCCCGCCGAACCGCCTCCGAGGTGGGTCGCCAAGGTCCCTAGCAAAATCAGCGGTGCCATGCGCCCAGGGACCCCCGCACTGGCCTGCTGGATCTCCTCCACAATCAAGCCGGTGCCACCCACCGCTCGGCCGCCGATCCTCCTATATATATGGAACACCGCCCAGCCCAGCGCGGGCAGCAGCCAGAGCAGCCAAGGTTGGGCCCAGCGCAACTGCGTCACGGCGTCCAAGCTCCAGAGGAAAAAGGCACCCGCCGACCCTGTCAGCCCCGCAATTAAGGCGACCAACCCAGCTTTTTTCAGGCCAGCGATCAGGGAGGGGTGGCACATCAAGCTCACCTCTTTGCTTTAAACTCGCCCCGAGTGCGCTGCGAACGGAAAATCCCCCTTCCCAGGCAGACCGGGAGACCTTCCATTTTTTCTGAACTGGAACCCCTGCAAAGGAATAAGACCGCCCTAGGCAAGCCTCCGAGCTGCCTCCAGGGGCGCACCCCTTTTCCGCTCCCTTGCATCCGCCGCCGTCCCTGACCACCCTCACCAATGTCGAACCCGCACTTCAAGCACCTCGAAACCCGCCAGACCGCCCATCAGGCTGTCGCCGTTTGGGGCGATGGCCGGGAGATCGAATTCCGCGTCACTGGTGCCATCCACGCGTGGTGGGGGCGCGACCAATTCCTCACTGGTCTGGCGTGGGACGCCATCGCTGCGGGCGTTTTGAGTCATCCCGGCGACGCGCCCCGCTCGCTCCTCATGCTGGGCCTAGGCGGCGGCACCAGCCTGCGAACCCTGCAGCATCTCTGCCCTCAACTGAACGTCACCGCCGTCGAAATCGACCCGGAGATGATTGCCTTGGCCCGACGCTACATGGACTTGGACGCCCTCGGCATCGAAGTCGTCGCGGGCGATGCCTATGCTTGGCTAAGGACCAACCGGCAGGCCTTCGACGTAGTCTTCGACGACGTCTACGGGGTCACCTCCTCCGACGTGGCGCGGCCGCTGGCCTCCCCCGAAACCCTCCTGCCCGACCTGTGCCGCAGCCTCAAGCCTGATGGCCTCTTTGCCGCCAACCTCGTGACCGGCCCGGGACACCGGCGCGTGCAAAGTGAATTCCGCCGCTTTTTCCGGGAAAACTTCGAGGAAGTGCGCTCCATCACCACTCCTGCCAGTCTCAACGAGTGCCTGGTGGGCGGGCCTCGGCTGCGCCCCTGGCGCCAACTCCGCGCCCTCGCCCAGGCCTTTCCTTCCGACGCCGACTACTCTTATTGGCGTCAACTCCGGGCGCGCTGCCTGGCCAGCCCGCCTTCCGCACCGGCCCTTGGCGAATCCCTCCAGGCCGCTCCGATGTGAAAGATTCCCCGTCCGGCCTGCGTCCCCTTGCCAGCTCCCCCCTCCCCATGTCGCCTTCCCCCGGCACTCTCCCCGCCTCCGTTGAACAGCAGTTGGACCTCTTGATGCCCCTGGTTTTTTTCTATGAGCAATTGGGCCTCGACCTGCCTCCCGTCGCCTTTATCGAGGGTTCAACCATGCCCGAGCCACAGCGCCACTTGCTGGTGCACGCCAGCGACATGACCCCCCGTCTCCGCCAGCACCACGGTTGCGCCCCGCTACTGCGGGTGGTCTCCGCCCAGCGCACCGAAGACTACGTCATCCGCGAGGTCGTCCTAAGCTGCGAGGGCCGCCCCGTGGAGTATGGAGCCATCGGCATTCACCTGGATGGATTCCCCCCCCATGTGAAAACCCTGATCCGCGAAGGACTAGCCCCCTTGGGGGCCATCCTGGAAAGCGAAGGCGTCCCTCACCAGAGCGCGCCCAGCGGGTATTTTCAATTGCAAGCCGATCCCCACATGGCCGACTTGCTCGCCACCCCCTCGGGAATCCCCCTCTACGGTCGCTGCAACGTGCTCAGCCATGCCGACGGCACCTCCTTCGCTGATATCGTAGAAGTGCTGCCCCCAGCCTGACACCCCAGCCGCAGGCCTGGCCGGATTCCGCCGCTTCATCGGACGCCATGCTTCCTTCCGAGCACCCCTTCGCCGTCTGCCGACTGGCAGTGGTGCCCCTGCGGCGATCTCCCGACCTCCTCAGCGAAATGACCAGCCAAGTTCGCTTCGGCGAAGCCGTGCAGCACTTGTCCGACTGCCAGGGCTTCTGGGAAGTGCGCCTTTGCGCGGACGGCTACCAAGGCTGGGTCGATCCCCGCCAATTCAGTCCCCTCCAAAGCGAACGGCCCCCCCAGGCCACCGCCTTCAGCGACGCCCTCGCCGACTGGGCAAGCTGCCCCACCGAGCGCCGCCTCCTCCCTCCCGGAACCCCCCTGCCCGCCTGGGACGGCCAGGTTTTTTGGCTCGGCGCGGAGCGCTGGCAATGGCCCGGCCCAGTCCACCTCATCCCCCCAACCCCTGCTTGGACTTCTCTCCTTCGCGAAGCGGCCCGCTACCTCCACGCTCCCTACCTCTGGGGCGGACGCAGCCTCTGGGGACTCGACTGCTCCGGCCTGGTGCAAACCCTGCTGCGCCATCAGGGCATTTCCCTGCCACGCGACTGCCAAGACCAAATCCACTGCGGCCAACTCGTGCCTCACCTCCAGCATGCCCTGCCCGGCGACTTGGCCTTTTTCGAGAGCACCTCCTGCGGCGGACCCCATGTCGGCCTCATCCTCGGCCAAAACCAAGTCCTCCACTGCAGCGCCTCCGTCCGCGTCGACCTCCTCAGCGAACGCGGCATCGCCCGCCTCCCCTCCGGCACCCTTTCCCACCGGCTCACCGCGCTGCGCCGCGTCGCTACTTGGGTTCCCGCTTTGCTTCTTGACCCGCCGCCCTCTGGGCCCTAACCTGCATTCCCTTTATGGCGGCCCTAAAGTCCATCGAATTCGCCATCGACCTCAAATCGCTCACCAAGGTCTACCCCAATGGCGTGCAGGCCCTCAACGAGCTCTCCATGCGGGTGCGCCGCGGCGAAATCCACGGCCTCCTCGGCCCCAATGGCGCCGGCAAAAGCACCCTCATCAAGTGCCTCACCGGCCTAGTCCACCCCACCGCCTGCCGCGGCTCCGTCCTCGGCTACCCCATCGGCGATCCCGAAGTCAACCGCCTGCTCGGTTACCTGCCAGAAAACGCCTCCTGGCCCGAGCACCTCAGCGCCGAACAAGTCCTCCACTTCGCCGGCCGCCTTCACGGCCTCGTCTCCCGCGAGCGCTCCCGCCGCGTCCGCGAACTCCTCCTCCTCACCGGCCTCGAAGCTTGGCGCCACGACCGACCGCAGCATTTCAGCAAAGGTATGCGCCAGCGCCTCGGCGTCGCCTACGCCCTCATGGGCAATCCCGAATTGGTCTTCCTCGATGAGCCCACCGACGGCGTCGACCCCGTCGGCCGCAAGGAAATGCGCGACCTCATCCGCAGCCTCAAACGCGAAGGCAAAACCGTCTTCGTCAACAGCCACCTCCTCGACGAACTCGAACTCATCTGCGACCGCATGGCCATCCTCATGCGCGGCCGCGTCGTGCGCCAGGGCTCCCTCGAAGAACTCACCCTCGAAAGCTGCCGCTACGAAATCGCCGTCGCCGGCAACCTCCTCAAAGACCCCAGCCTCCTCGACCTCGTGCAGCGCCTCGGCGGCACCGTCGCCCTGGCCCCCGACCAAAGGGAGAGCCACATCGAACTCCCCACCCGCCGCCCCCAACTCGTCCAGCCCGTCATCGACGCCCTCCGCCAAGAAGGCTACCTCCTGCTTTCCGTCGCCCCAGCCCGACAATCCCTCGAAGACCTCTTCCTCGAAGCCATCCGCAGCGGCGGACAATTCAAAAACCGGGAACCCGGCGACTGATCCCCCTGGCGCCCCGGCCAATCAGTGTTATAGGCAGTTTTCCACCCTGACCTCCCAGCCGATTGAGCGCCCTTCTCGCCATCGCCTACGACACCTTGCTGCTACTCTGCCGACGGCGGCTCTTCTGGCTCAATGTCTGGCTCTCCGTCGCCGTCGTCCTGACGGTCGCTTCCATGGCCTGCGGCCCCGACGGCTGGTCCCTCGGCTTCGGCCTCAAATCCTGGCCCAGCAGCTACCTGACGAAGGGTTCGCCTTGGGAAACCACCCTCTACTTCGGCGTGATCCGCCGCACCGCCCAATGGTGGATCGTCGGAGCCGCCCCCCTCCTCGCCCTTTTCAGCATGGCCTCCGTCGTTCCCAAAACCCTCAAATCCGGCCAGGCCGCCCTCCTTTTTACCAAATCCCGCGGCCGCGCCGAAGTCCTCCTCGGCCGCTTCCTCGGCGGCCTCCTCTTCGCCGCCATCCCCGCCCTGATCTGCGTCTCCGGACTATTCCTTACCCTCGGCTGGCGACTCGGCGTCTGGGAAAGCAAGCTCTTTCTCGCTGTCCCCTTCGCCCTCCTCCTCTTCGCCGCCTTGGCCGCCGTGACCGTCCTCCTCGGCGTCCTCACCAAATCCGCCTCCGCCTCCCTCGCGGTGACCCTCCTCTTCGCCGTCAGCGTCCTCGCCCTCCAAGATGCCGCCTCCTCGTCTTCCGCCCCCGATGACGAAGGCGAATTCAAAGGCTTAGTCCACTCCGCTTCCGGCGGCTTCCTGGCCCTCCAATCCTTCGCCTGGCCCCTCCCCCGCACCCAAGAATTGATGGAAGGCATGGACCGCCTCATCGGCCTCCGCTCCCCCCGCCTCTTCCGCGACCTCATGCGCCGCTGGCGCATCGGCAAACTCCGCGTCGGGGCCGCCGCCGCAGACGTCCTCGAAGCCAACGCCAACACCGCCGCAGAACCCGTCACCCCCCTCAAGTTGGGCGAAGCCATCATGGTCACCGCCGGCTTCTCCGGCCTCACCCTCGTCGCCGCCGCCATGCTCCTCAACCGGCGCGACCTCTAGCCACGGCCCATGTCCCTTCCTGACCCCCCCGACCCAGCCCCCCCCCTCATCGCGCCCGCTCTTCTCCTCGAAGCCTACGCCACCGGCCTCTTCCCCATGGCCATGGAAAACGGTGCCATGGGCTGGTTCTCCCCAGACCCCAGAGGCATCATTCCCATCCGGGAATTCCACATCCCCCACGGCCTCCGCAAACTCCTCCGCCGCAATCCCTTCGAAATCCGCATCAACACCGCCTTCGCCGAAACCCTCCGCGGCTGCGCCGACCGCGACTCCACTTGGATCAGCGAATCCATCCACCACAGCTACCTCGCGCTGCACCGCCTCGGCTCCGCTCACTCCGTCGAAGTCTGGCAAGACCACGCCCTCGTCGGCGGCCTCTACGGCGTCTCTCTCGGCGGAGCTTTCTTCGGAGAAAGCATGTTCAGCCGCGTCCCCAACGCCTCCAAAGTCGCCCTCGCCGCCCTCGTCGCCCGCCTCCAAGAGCGCGGCTTCGTCCTCCTCGACACCCAGTGGGTCACCGAACACCTCACCCAATTCGGCGCCCACGAAATTCCCCGCTCCACCTATCTCAAAGCCCTCCGCCAGGCCCTGCCCCTGCCCTGCTCCTTCGCCTAATCCCCAGGCCCGCCCTCAGCGCCTCGCCCGCCGCCGCACCATCCCCACAAACTGCTCCGCTTCCTCCACCCGCAACGCGCTCGCCATCACAAAATACGCCCCCGCCGCCGCCGCCACCACCGCCCCCAGCGACAGCGCCCGCCGCCCCAGCCCAAACCCCGCCCAGCCCTGCAACACCCAGTGCTGCCCCGCCCACGCCACCCCCACCAGCAGCGCCACCGCCGGCACCAACTTAGCTAATGTCATCACCATCCTCCCCGTCTCCAACCCGCCCGCAATCCGGCTCATCATCACATAGAGCAACCCAAAATTCGTCGCCGCAATCACCGCCGTAGACAGCGCCAAATACTCGTGGCCCAAATGATAGTGAAAGACAAAGAGCGAGTTCAATCCCGCATTCAATACAATCGAAACCAACGCCACATACATCGGAATAAAGCGCCGGTTGATCGCCGTAAACGCCGGCTGGATCACCTTGATGCACGCATAAAAGACCAACCCCACCGCATACCAGCGCAGCGCCGCCGCCGTCGCCAAGGTCTCATAGTGACTGAATTTCCCCCGCTCATACAGCAACGATATGATCGGCTCCGCCAACACCAACAATCCCGCCGCCGACGGCAAGGTCAAAAATAACACCAGCCGATTCCCCGCCCCCAGCACACTGCGAAATTTGTCCGTAATCCCCTCCGTCGCCACCCCCGACAACACCGGCAGGGTCACCGTCGCCACCGCCACCCCAAACACCCCCAGCGGCAACTGCATCAAGCGAAACGCATAGTTCAACCACGACACCGGCCCATCCTTCAAATCCAAGTGCGACGCAAATATCGTGTTCAACAACACATTCACCTGCACCGCACTCCCCGCAATCACCGCCGGCCACATCAACTGCAAGATCCGCTTCACCCCCGGATCCGACCAGTCGCGGCTAAACTCAAACCGATACCCCAACTTCCACAGCGACGGCACCTGCACGCACAACTGCGCCATCCCTCCCAACAGCGTCCCCACACTGAATCCAATCATCGCTTTCCACCCAAAGCTCGGATCCAGCAACCACCCAATCCCCGCCCCACCCACGATACTAACGATATTAAAAAAACTGCTCGCCATCGCCGGCACCCCATAGACCCGCTTCGCATTCAATATCCCCATCACCAACGCCGCCAGCGACACCATCAAAATAAACGGATACATCACCTGCGCCAATGTCACCGTATACGGAATCTTCCACGCCTCCTCCGCCCAACCCCCTGCCAACAAACGCACAATCCACGGCGATAACAACACCCCACCCAGCGAAATCAAACTCATAAACACCGCCGCCAAACTCAAAATCCGGTGCGCCAATTGCCACGCCGCCCCATCCCCCTCCACCTTCAACTTCTGCGAAAAGACCGTCACAAACGCCGTGCTCAACGCCCCCTCCGCAAAAAGATCCCGCAACATGTTAGGAGTGCGGAACGCCACCGTAAAACAATCCCGCAACCCCGGCGCAAACAGCGCCGCAAACACCAGCTCCCGCACCAGTCCCAGCACCCGACTGCACATGATCGCCAGCGCCACCACCCCCGTCGCCTTGGCCCCAGCCGCCTTCTCCGCAGAACGAGCGGCCGCAGCAGAAACCCCCGCATCAGGGGAAGTCGATTCAATAGGCTCAGACATAGCAAGCAATCAGTAAAACCCCACCCCACACCGCCCCCTCCCCAGCGTCAACCGCAGCCACTCCCCCTCCGCCACCCACTTTTTTCGATCAGCCCCCGCTCTCCCTCGCGTTTATCGCCAGCCTCCTCCCCCACCCATGAAAACACTCCCCCCTTTCCTCCTCGCCGCCGCCCTCAGCTCAATCGCCCCCGCACCCGCCTCCCCTCCACCCAGCCCCGACCAACTCGAATCCCGCATCGGCCCAGCCTACGCCGACGCCCCCGAACTCACCGTCCCCGCCCACGTCCCCCGCGGCCCGATTCACGAACTCACCCGCCCCTCC
>CALQKQ020000134.1 GCA_943331195.2 Akkermansia muciniphila
CCCAGGCATCGAAGACGTCGTCAAATCCCAAGACATCGTCGCCGCCAGCGTCCTCTCCGGTAACCGCAACTTCGAGGCCCGCGTCCACCAAAGCATCAAGGCCAATTTCCTGATGTCCCCGCCCCTCGTCGTCGCCTACGCCCTCGCCGGCACCGTCGACATCGACCTCTCCTCCGCTCCCCTCGGCACCGACCCCGCTGGCCATCCCGTCTTCCTCCGCGACCTCTGGCCCTCCAACGCCGAAATCGCCGCCGCCATGCAGTCCGCCCTCAGCCCAGATATCTTCCAACAACTCTACACCGACTTCGCCGAGCAAAATCCCAAGTGGAACGAAATCCCCGGCTCCCTCGGCCTCGTCTACGACTGGGACCGCGACTCCACCTACATCCAAGAACCCCCCTTCTTCGACGCCTTCTCCATGCACCCTCGCGACATCGAGGAAATCCACGGCGCCCGCGCCCTCGGCATCTTCGGCGATAGCGTCACCACCGACCACATCAGCCCCGCCGGTGCCATCAAAAAAGACAGCCCCGCCGGCCATTTCCTCGGCCAACACGCCGTCTCTCAGGTCGACTTCAACAGCTACGGCAGCCGCCGCGGCAACGATCGCATCATGACCCGCGGCACCTTCGCCAACGTCCGCATCAAAAACCTCATGCTCGGCGGCAAAGAAGGCGGCCACACCCTCCTCCAGCCCTCCGGCCAAGAAATGCCCATCTTCGACGCCGCTTCCCACTACCTCGCTCAAGGCACCCCCACCATCATCATCGGCGCCGAAGACTACGGCATGGGCAGCAGCCGCGACTGGGCCGCCAAGGGCACCAGCCTCCTCGGCGTCAAAGCCGTCATCACCAAGTCCTTCGAACGCATCCACCGCTCCAACCTCGTCGGCATGGGCGTCCTCCCCTGTAACTTCAAACACAAAGAAGACTACGAAAAGGTCAAATCCCTCGCCGACGCCTCCTTCAGCCTCCTCGGCATCTCCAACGACCTCAAACCCATGGCCGAAGCCACCCTCCGCGTCACCCCCGCCGACGCCCCCGCCTTCGACCTCCCCGTCATCGTCCGCATCGATACCCCCATCGAAATCGATTACTACCGCGCCGGCGGCATCCTCCCCTACGTCCTCGCCCAAATCCTCCGCGAAAACAGCGACGCCGCCTAGCCGCCCCCACCCGGCGGCCAAAGCCGCTCCCCCGCGCCCACTTCCCGCCGCCGCCCCGCCCAGGGAGCGCGGGAAACCCATGCCTAGCTCCCTGTCTCAGGCTTCTAAAAAAACCCGCTCCTCCTCTGCCCCACCAGCCTCAAGCGCCCCACTCCTCTAGCCCGACCACCCGGACCAAACCCGCCTGCCTTGCTTTTTCCGCATGCAATTCCGGCTGCGCTGACAACAGCGACAACCGGCCCCCATCCCGAAAAATCAGCGGCGACCGGGAAAAAAAATCCCCCACCGCCGCATTCGCCTTCGGCCAGTGCACCAAGTAATCGAAGGCAATCTCCCGGTTGTCCCGAATCACCCCGCCCCACTTCCGCTTTACAAAAAAAAGCTTGTCCGTGGTGCTCGGCCGACACCCCCTCATGTCCACAAAAGACAACCCCAAGGAACGAGCCGCCTCCAAGGAAAACAAATAAATCGCCGCCAGCGCCCGGAAGGCCAAATGCGCCGGATCCCCGTTGGCACAAGCAATCGTCCACAGCATAAAAGTCGCTCCGCGCTTTTCAAAAACCAAACCCGCGATCGGTTTCCCCTCCTTCCACACCATCAGCAGGCCTCCTCGGAGAAAGACTTGTCGCATGCTCTGCCTCGAGTGCACAAAGGCATCCTCACCGTGGCGCAGCCGCGTGTAGGGAACATAGTCGCGCTTCCAATGCCTTTCCAAATCCGCCATCTCCTGGCTCACCGTCCACGTGAGACCTTGTCTGGCGATGGATTGAATGTCACTGCGCACACTGCTGCCAGTGAAAGCCGCATTCGAATCCGGCACCGGCGCCACCATGGAGACCCAGTCGGGCACCCGCACATACTCCCCCGCAGGAAACAGGCCGCGGGAAAAAAGATCCACCCGCGCCACCGTGAGATCCGCCGAATGCCGGTGCTTGCGCAGCGCCGCAGGCAATTGCCACGTGCGAAAACTCCCCAAAGCCTCCTGCTCCGTCTCGCCTGCAAAAAACCGGCTGCGCAGATAGCGCGACCATCGCTCCTCGCCCGCCAAAAGCATGCTGCCCTCCTTCCCGTGATAGCGCGTTAGGCTCATCATCGGCAACACGTTGTCCCGCAGCCCGTGGAGACCCGTTTTCAAAGTCGGATTCATCGCGGGCTCCCCTCCAGCTTCCGCGCCAGCACGGCACAAAAATGCCCGGTAAACCGCGCCGTGGGCAGAGCCGCCGCCGCCTCGCAGGCCAACATCGCTCTCACCAACGGCTGGTGCACCCTCCCCCACCCCGAAACCATGCGGCAAAGCTGCAGCGCCACCACCCGCGGCACATGCATGATATGCCGCTTCTCCAGCACTTCCAAGCCCGCATCCGCCACCGCCCCCACCAGTCCTCCCATCGAAAGCGTCCGCCCCATAAAATAAGGCACCAAGCCCAGCTCCCCCATCTGCTTCTGAGGCATTCGGTTCCGCAGCGCCACCACCGGATTCACGGGATTATCCAAAGTAATAAGCAGTCGCCCTCCCGGCTTCAGCACCCGCGCTAACTCCCCCAGCGCCTCCCGGATCTCCTCCTCCCTGACAAAGTGATCCAGCGTGGAATCCGAAAACACCACATCAAACGTCCCCGCCGCAAAATCCAGCCGCCGCACATCCCCCACCGATGCCCTGAGCCCAGGATGCTTTCGCGCCGCCTCCCTGACAATATCCCCCGCGATATCAACGCCATAGACTTCGTCCGCCAAAGCACCCAGCACCCCGACCAGCCCCTGGCCCACCGCCTCATCAAACAAATCAGTCTTCAAGGCCGCCTCGAAACGCTCGCCCCCTAGCCACCTCCGAATCAAGCGCTCGTGCAGATCGTCGCAAAAAGCCCGCCACAGCGGAATGTCCAACACCGCCGATGCCCCGCCGACAATGGATTCCCAATAGGCACCCTCCCCTCGAGGCACCGGGGCGTTTTCCAAGCGATTTGTCGGCATAGTGGCGAACCGTCTACCCAAAAATCTACCTCTCTTAAGCATTGAGCCAAACGCCAGGGAAAGCCGTCTTCTAATTAACTCCGGCGCGCCGCGCCTGTCAAGCCGCCGCCAGCGCCTTTTTAACAGGGCAAAATTCCCCTACCACCCACCGCCCAGGCCGGCAGCGCCGCTTCAAACTCGACCCACTCCCCACTCAGAGGATGCCGGAAGCCAATCTGCCAGGCATGCAGACATAGCGGCGCCTCCTCCGGCAAAAGCGTCGGAGTATGCCCAATCTCCCCGCCCGCCAAATAGAGCGGGTCCCCGCAGACCGGCCAGCCCAAGTGCTGCAAGTGCAGGCGAATCTGATTAGTCCGACCCGTGCGCGGGCGCGCCTCCAGCACAGCGCTGCCGTCCTCCCGTCGCTCCCTCACCGAAAACTCCGTCAGCGCCGCCAAGCCCCCCGCCTCATCCACCATCCGCGTGCCCACCCGCCCAACCTCCTCGCTGATGCCCGCCCGGCAGACAAATTCATCCTCCGGCGGATGACCCGCCACCCGCACCACGTAGCGCTTCACCACTTCCCCGCGCTCAAACTGCGGCTGCAACTGCGAGGCAAAATGCCGCGTGCGACTCACCACCACCACGCCCGTGGTATTCGCATCCAGGCGATGGGCTGGACGCGGCTTTTGCGGATGCCACGCCTTCTCCAAAAACCACGCCAAGGTATTGCGATGATAGCGCCCGCCCGAATGCATCGGCAACGGCGCCGGCTTGTCCAGCACCACAATAGCTTCGTCCTCGTGCAGCACCCGAATGTCCGCACAAACCGCCGGCTCTAGCGTCCCCGGCACCAACTGCACCAAGCGCTGTCCCCCTCGCACCTCATCCCCCCATTGCACCGCCCGCCCCGCCTCATCCCGCATCCGCCCCGCCGCAAATACCGGCGCCCACACCTCCGCCCCCAAATGCGGCAACACCACCGCCAGCGTTTCCCCCACCGTCCTACCATGGCACGACGCCGGCACCTTGAGAGGCCGGTGATTGTCATAAGCCACCCCCCCTGGCAAAGGCGAAGCCGCCCGCCGCAGCGCCGCCTCTCGCCCCGCCAACACCGCCGCCCGCTCCGCCTCCGGGGCCCGCCAACAGGCCGGACACGACCGCCCCACCACATACTGCGCCGACGCCTGATCCTCCTCCGTAAGCGGCTCCTGACACACATGGCACACCGCACTGGAGGTCTCGCGCAAAGCCGGATCCACTCCCACCCGGTGGTCGAAAACAAAGCATTCCCCCTCGTAGTGCGCACTCCCGCAGTCCTCAAAATATTGCAAAATCCCCCCCTCTAACTGGTAGACCGACTGAAACCCCTCCCGTTCCATGTAGGGCCCCGCCTTTTCACAGCGGATCCCCCCCGTGCAAAACATCACCACCGGCTGCTCCTTGAGCTCCGCCGGCAGCGCCTCCACCGCCGCCGGAAAATGGCGGAAGTGATCCAATCCCAGCGTCATGGCCCCCCGAAAAGTCCCCAACTTCACCTCGTAGTCGTTGCGCGTATCCAGCAGCGTCACCGCCCGCCCCTCGTCCAACCACTGCTTCAACTCCCGCGGCGATAACTTCGGCGAAGTCCGCCGCCCCGGCTCAATCCCCGGCACCCCAAAGGCAATGATCTCCCGCTTAATCCGCACCAACAACCGCGTGAACGGCTGCCGCTCGCTCTGACTGTATTTCGCCCGCAGCCCCTCCAATCCCGGCCGCCGCCGCAACGCCTCCAGCAGCGCCTCCGCCGCCGCCGCCTCCCCCGCCATGAACAGATTGACCCCTTCCGTGCTCAGCAAAAGCGTGCCCTTCAACCCCCACTCGCGGCACTGCCCCAACAACTCCCCGCGCCACTCCTTGAGGTCCACAAGGCTGGCAAAGTGATAGGCGGCAATGTTGGTGACGGCGGACATAGAAGACAAAAAGCGCGGGTTCCCCCACGTTCAAGGCGGCCCAGGCAAAAGGAAAGTGCGACCTGCCCCCCCAACCCCGCCCCTCATCCCCGCACCCCAAACCCTCCCCGCCCCAAGCTCAAAACCGCCCCGCCGGACGCGCCAAGGCCGTGGCCCCACTCACCAAGCTCGTGATCGCCACCGGCCACGCCCCCTGCCCAGATCCCCCCACCTGCACCGGCTCCCCCACCTGCCACCGCAGCGTGGCGCTGGCCCCGGCCGCCTGGATCGTCCACTTGCTCCGGTTGCTCAGCGCGATCTCCCGCCCGTCCGGACGCCGCCCACTGAACACCAGCCCCACCCCCATCCCCACCGCGCCCACCCCCGCCGGACTTTTAGCCGAACGACAAGCGGAACCGCTCGCACTGAGCGCCACCATCAAAAGCCAAGTTAGGCCGCGCATCCTTTGGTAAAAAGTTAAATCGTCATCGCCGAATAGCCCCCATCCACCACCATTTCCACCCCATTGAGAAAACTGCCAGCCTTGGCCGAAGCTAACAGCAACGTAGCTCCAATCAATTCCTCCGGCTCCCCAAAACGCCCCGCCGCCGTGTGCCGCAAAATGTTCTCCACCCGCGCCGGATTGAGCACTTGCCGATTCTGCTCCGCCGGAAAAAAGCCTGGCACCAAAGTGTTCACTCGAATCCCCAGCGGCGCCCACTCCCGCGCCAAATTCCGACTCAAGTTGTGCACCGCCGCCTTGCTCATCGAATACGTAAACACCCGGCTCAGCGGCTGCAGCCCACTCATGCTGCCCACATTGATGATCGAAGCCCGCACCTGTTCCCTCACAAAATACTCCCCAAAGATCTGGCACGCCTTAAACACCGCCGCCGTGTTGATCTCAAAAATCCGCTCGTATTCCTCATCGCCAATCTCAAAAAACGGCGTCGCCGAATTGATTCCCGCCCCATTCACCAAAATATCAATGCGACCATAGCGCGCCAGGCTCTCCTCCCGCAACCCGCTCAGGCTCGCCCGACTCGCCGCCTCCACCGCCACAAAACACCCCTCACCCCCCGCCGCCTCAATCTTGGCCACCCGCGCCGCCCCCTTGGCCTCGCTCCGCCCCGCCAAAACAACTTTGGCCCCCGCCCCCGCCAGCCCCTCCGCCATCGCCCCACACAACTCCCCCGTCCCCCCAATCACCACCGCCACTTGGCCACTCAAATCAAAAAGCCGCTGTATCAGGTCGCTCGCAGGCATCACTTTAAAAAGTTAGGAATTCAAGAAGGCCGCCCCTACGGCGTCGGCAGCGCCCTCACCTGGCCGACCGAAATCCCCCCGTCAACCAAAAGCGTCTGGCCCGTCACATAGGCCGAGGCCTCCGACGCCAAAAACAACAGCGCCCCATCCAAATCGCCCGGCCGCCCCGGCCGCCCCAAAGGAATCCGCTCGCTCAAATACTCCACCCACGCCTCGTTGTCATAGAGCACCGCATTTTGCGCCGTCTTAAACCATCCCGGCGCCAAACAATTCACCGTGATGCCATGCGGCCCCCAATCCGACGCCAAGGACATCGTCAGTTGCTTCACCCCTCCCCGGCTCGCCCCATAGGCCGCCAGCCCAGCATAGCCCGCCACACAAGTGACCGACCCAATGTTGATGATGCGCCCGCCTCCCGCCCCAATCATGTGCCGCGCCATCGCCTGCGCCATAAAAAAACTGCCGCGCAAGTTCGTGTCGAGCACCGTGTTCCAATCCTCCCAGGTGACCTCCAAAGCCGGCTTGCGGCGATTGCACCCCGCATTGTTCACCAAAATGTCGATCCGCCCAAAGTGACCCACCGCCGCCGCCACCGCCTCCCCAATGCTCGCCTCCGCGCGCACCTCCAGCGCCAACGGCAAAGCCCGCCGACCCAAGGCCTCCACCGCCGCCACCGTCTCCGCCAAGTCCGCCACCGCTCGCGCCGTCACCACCACATCGCACCCCGCCCGCGCCAGCGTCAACGCAAAGCCCCGCCCCAAGCCCCGGCTCGCCCCAGTCACCAGGGCCGTTTTTCCAGTCAGATCAAAAAGAGAAGCATGCATAAAGAAAAAAATGTCATAACAATAAACCACCCACCGCCATCAGCCCAGAAAACCCCATAACCCCAGCGCGCCAGCGCCGCCTCAAGGCTGCAAGATGACCTTAATCAGATCCTCCTTGGCCTCATAAAGCCGCTGAAACCACTCCGCCCCCTCCGCCAAGGGCCGCACCGCACTCGTCAGCGGCTCCACCCGAATCCGCCCCGCCGCAATTTCCTCCAGCGCCCGCGGATATTCCCCCGCCGAGGCGCAGGACCCAAACAGCGAAATCTCCCGGGTCACCACCGACTGCAGCGGAAACTCAATGTGCGGCGACAAATTGCCAATCAACCCCACCCGCCCCCCCTTGCGCACGCACGCTATCGCCGCCGCCACCGTCGCCCGGATGCCCACCGCCTCCATCGCCACATCCACCCCCTGGCCCCCCGTGCGCCGCAGCATTTCCTCCGGCAAATTCACCGTGCTATTCGCCGGAAAAACCTCGTCCGCTCCCAATTCCAAGGCCAACTGCAAGCGGGCCTCACTCAAATCCGAAGCATACACCTTGCGGCACCCCGCCGCCTTCAGCGCCTGAATCGTCAGCAACCCAATGATGCCCGCCCCAATCACCAGCCCCGTCTGACCCGGACTCACTTGCGCCCGATGCACCGCATGCAACGCCACCGCCGTAGGCTCCACAAAGCACGCCTGCTCAAAGCTCAATCCCTCCGGAATCGGAATCACCACCCGACCCGGCACCGCCACGTATTCCGCAAACGCCCCGTGCTGCCGATAGTCCGGACAAGACACCCCCAACACCCGCCGGTCCTCGCAAAGATTCACCTGCCCCTCCCGGCAAAACGCGCACTCCCCACAGTAAAGCGTGCTGTCAAATGTCACCCGCTGCCCCACCACCCAGCTCCCCGCCTCCGGCCCCACCTCCACCACCGTGCCCGCCGCCTCGTGCCCCATGATGATCGGCGGCAGGCGGCGCCCCGTGCTCCCATCCATCCCATGCACATCGCTGCCGCAAATCCCGCAGGCCGCCACTTTGATCAAGACCTCGTCCGCCCCAAGCTGCGGGACCGCAGCCTCGCCAAAATAAAACTCCTTATAAGCAGTAAGCGTGAGGGCTTTCATGACCCCACCCCTAGATCCAAGCCCCCCGCCCTGTCCATCGGGAATGCCGCCCCCCCCTCATAGCCCTTCTCCCTACCTGATAAAATAACTCAAGTTCTCCAACTCCACCGCCAAATCCACGTTGTTCACCACCACCGCCTCGGGGACCTCTAATACCACGGGGGCAAAGTTCAAAATCGCCTGAATGCCGCAGGCGATCAGCTGGTTCACCACCTGCTGCGCCCCCACCGCCGGCACCGCCAAAATCGCCATCTTGACGCTCTGCGCCCCAATCAGCCCGGCCAATTCCCCCATCCCATAAATC
>CALQKQ020000135.1 GCA_943331195.2 Akkermansia muciniphila
CCATGGAAAGCGCCGACAGGGCGACGCGGAGACGGGCCCCAGGAGGTTCATTCATCTGGCCGTAAACCAGGGCCACCTTGGACCCAGCGGTTAGGACGGGGCGGCCGCGGTCGTCGATTTTGACGTGGCCCTTTTCGTCCTTCTCCGTGGCGATAACCCCGGATTCGATCATTTCCCAATAAAGGTCGTTCCCTTCACGAGTGCGCTCACCCACCCCGGCGAAGACGGAGTAACCACCGTGGCCTTTGGCGATGTTGTTGATGAGTTCCATGATGACCACGGTCTTGCCGACGCCGGCACCCCCGAAGGCACCCACTTTGCCGCCCTTGGTGAAGGGGCAAATCAAGTCGATGACCTTAATGCCGGTTTCGAGAATCTGCGCGGAAGGGTCCTGGTCGGCGAGGGAAGGAGCCTTGCGGTGAATCGCATAGCGCTTTTCCACCTTCGGTGGTTCTTGGTCATCCACCGCGTCCCCGGTAACGTTAAAAATGCGGCCGAGAACAGCCTCCCCAACGGGCACGGTGATCGGAGAACCGGTATCCACCACCGTATAATTGCGGCGGAGGCCTTCGGTGTTCGTCATGGCCAGGGAGCGAACCCAGCCGTCGCCGAGGTGCTGCTGCACTTCGCAAACCAGGCGGGTGGCCTTGCCATTAAGATCGTAATTGATCTCAAGGGCGTTGTAGATTTCCGGCAGCTTGGGAGCGGAGGAGAAATCCACGTCCACGACGGGACCGATGACTTGAACGATTTTACCGGTGTTGCTCATAGGTAGGGAAGTTTTGAAGGGGAAAAAGGAAAAAGGGTGTTATGAAAGACTACTCGAGGGCCATCTTGGCGGTGGTGATTTCAAGCAGTTCGTTAGTAATAGCCGCTTGGCGGAGCTTGTTGTATTCCAAGCTGAGATCCTTCAGCATTTGCTTGGCGTTGTCGGTGGCGTTCTTCATGGCCACCATCCGGCTGGAGTGCTCGGAGGCGCGGGACTCGAGCAGCATTTGGAAGAGGGTATTGCTCACGTATTGGGGCAAAACCTGCGCGAACACCTCAGCCGTGCTCGGCTCGAAGGAATAATCCAAAACCGGCCCCTTGGAGGCATCCACCACCTCACCTTGCCCGACGCCTTCAAAGGAGCGCCTACCCCCCAGGGTGACGGGATTGATCGGAAGCAACTGCTCTAAGCTAGGACTGATCGTGGCCGTGTTGATGAAGTTGTTGAAGCCCACCAAGACCTTCTGATAGTCCCCACTGAGGAACTTGTCTTGCAGCAACTTCGCCACCGGCCGCAAGTCGGGGAAACTAGCGGGATCCTTGAGAGAAAAATCCGCGACCAGATTCTTCTTCAAGCGCGCCAAGGACTGCCCGCCCTTACGCCCCACCGTGACGAAGTCCGTCTCTGCCCCCAATCCGGAAGTGAGGACCTTCTTCATCAGATTGGTGTTGAAGGCACCGCAGAGGCCTTTGTCGCTGGTGATAAGAATCACCAAAACCTTGCTACCCTTCCCTTCGCTGAAGTAGGGATGGACGTTTTCCTCGGCCCGCTCCTGGAGGCTGACCAGGACCTTGTTGAGCAGATCGACGTAGGCGCGGCCCTGGGTGGCGGCGTCTTGCGCTTTCTTCATCTTGGCCGCCGCGACCATCTGCATGGCCTTGGTGATCTGGGCCGTGTTCTTGACGGATTTGATGCGGCGGCGGATGTCGCGGGTCGATGGCATAAAGAAGGCAGTTAAGGGGATTCAGGAGCAGGTTCCAGAGATGGGGAGGCGGCAATGCCGCCCAAAACCCGGGAGCCGCAGGGGTTACTTCCAGGAGGACTTGAAGTCGGCGAGGGCGGTCTTGATTTCCTCTTCGGTCTTGTCGATGGACTTCTCATTGCCGATCTGGAGCAAGAGGGCCTCCTTGCGGGTGCTGAGGAAGGTTTCCATGGCGGCCTGGCATTCGCGGATGCGATCCACCGCAACATCGTCAAAGTAACCTTTCTGCATCGCATAGAGGCTAACGACCATGATCGGCAAGCTCTTCGGCTGATATTGCTGCTGCTTGAAGAGTTCCACAATGCGGGCCCCGCGGTCCAACTTGGCCTTAGTCGCGGAATCGAGGTCGGAACCGAATTGGGCAAAGGCCGCTAGTTCGCGGAACTGCGCCAAGTCCAATTTGGTCGTCCCCGCCACTTTCTTGATAGCTTTGGTCTGCGCCGCAGATCCCACGCGAGACACCGAGAGACCCACCGAAATGGCCGGGCGGATGCCTTGATAGAACAAGTCGGTTTCCAGGAAGATCTGACCGTCGGTGATGGAAATCACGTTCGTCGGGATATAAGCCGAGACGTCGCCAGCTTGGGTCTCAATGATCGGCAGCGCCGTCAACGAACCGCCACCGTAGTTTTCATTGACGCGAGCGGAACGCTCAAGCAACCGGCTGTGCAAATAAAACACGTCGCCAGGATAGGCTTCGCGGCCGGAGGGACGCTTGAGCAACAGGGAAACTTGGCGGTAGGCCACCGCTTGCTTCGACAAGTCATCGAACACGATCAGGGCATCCTGCCCTTGATCCATGAACCACTCGCCGATGGCGCAGCCAGCATAAGGAGCCAAATATTGATTCACTGCGGGATCGGACGCGGAAGCGCTCACGATCACGGTGTATTCCATTGCCCCAGCATCTTCGAGGGTCTTGACGACGCGGGCCACGTTCGACTGCTTCTGGCCAATCGCGACGTAGATGCAATAAAGTGGCTTGTGCCCCTGCAGCTTACCTTGTTCGGCGGCCTTGTTTTGCTTCGCCTGAGAAATGATGGTGTCGACCGCGATGGTGGTTTTACCCGTGGAACGGTCACCAATGATCAATTCGCGCTGCCCGCGGCCGATCGGGATCATGGCATCGATCGACATAATGCCGGTTTGCACCGGGACGGAGACCGACTTCCGAGTAATGATGCCGGGGGCCAGTTTTTCCACAGGATACTGGGCATCGGCGACGATGGGGCCCTTGCCGTCGAGGGGCTCGCCCAAGGTGCTAACTACCCGGCCGAGCAGGCTCTTGCCGACTGGAACCGAAAGGAGGCGGCCCGTGGTGCGGACTTCATCGCCCGCTTTGACCCCTTCGCCAGAGCCGAGCAACACGCAGCCGACTTCGGTTTCTTCAAGGTTCAGGGCCAATCCAAAGAGGCCACCGGAGAACTCGATCATCTCATTCAACATGACGTCGCTCAGGCCTTCGATTTTGGCCACGCCGTCGCCGACCTCGCGGACGACGCCGACATTGGAGCGGGTGACGGCGGTTTTGAGACCGGCGATTTGGGATTCAAGTTCCTGAAGGATCGTGCTCATGAGTGGAATTAAGGAGAGAGTTTGTTAAAGTAAAAAAGGGGACTTAGGCGAGAACTTTGTCGCGGAGGGCTTCGAGGCGAGACTTGACCGAGCCGTCCCACACCGTGGAACCCAGCTTGACCCGAATACCTCCTAGCAAATCCGCATTGGTGCGGAATTCGGCAGTGACGTCCGCGCCGTGGCGGGTTTGCAAATCAGCGGTGATGGTCGCCTGCTCCTCGGCGGAGACCTCCGTGGCGCTTTCCACAATGGCGTGGCGCTTGTCCAACTCGAGGCGCAGAAGGCGATGATAGGCGGTCAGGATGGCGAGGTAGTGTCGAGGCTTGACCTCAATCACCTTGTCCACAATGGTCTTAGCCGTCGCCAGGTCGACGGTTCCATGGCGCAAGGTAAGGCGCAGAAACTGGCGGGCGTTGCGAAGGGCGTCTTTGCTGACTTTCATGGCGGAGCAGGGACAGGGTTGCGGCGGAGCTTACCAGGAACGCTAGACGGCGATCTGCGCGAGGGCCTCTTTGTTCAAACGGGCGTGGTCTTCGCTGCCCAGCGTCTTGCCCGTGACCTTCGTGGTGGTGTCGATGACGAGGCGGCCAAAGTCGCGCTTCAGTTCGTCCATCACGCGAGTGCGCTCCAGTTCGGTAGCTTCCTTGGCCTTGGTGATGATCGACTGCGCTTCGGCCACGGCGTCTTGTTTTTTGGCCTCGGCGATGGCGGCGGCGGCGTCGGTGGCCTCTTTGACGATGCGATTGGCTTCGGCATTGGCCTTCTCCAGGGCCGCTGCGGCTTGGGCCTGCGAGGACGAGAGGTTCTCCTTGATTTTGTCAAGGTTAGCTTCCCCATCGGCAATGCGGCTGCGGCGCAATTCCAGCAAGGCCGTCACCGGTCCGAAGGCATACTTGCTGAGGATCAGATAGACGAGTCCAAAGACGATGATCTGGGCGATGATCTTCGGGTAATCGATACCGAGCTGGTCGAGAATGGCCATGGCAGGAAGCGCGTGAAAGGTGAAGGGACGGAAACGGGAGAAAAGACAGAAAAAGGTTCCAGCGAACTGGAAAAGGGAGGATCCCCAGCGCGCCGTGAGCGCGCTGGGGATCCGGGAGGATTAACGGCCTCCGAGAGCGAGAATGAAGGCGTAAATGGCGATAGCTTCAGCCAACGCCATGCCGATGATGGCGATGGTGAGGATGTTGCCGAAGGCGCCAGGGTTGCGACCCACCGCTTGGGCGGCGGCAAAACCGGTCAAGCCGATGCCAAGGCCGGCACCAGCACCAGCCACCCCGAGGGTGAAGGAACCATTGATGGCTCCGGATTGGGCGAGTTTGTTGGCGGCTTCGGCCACTTCAGGGGCGGCGGCTTGGAGCATGGAGGCGATTTCCATCATCATAGTGTTATTTCTTTCTGGGTGTGTTTGGTGTTACATGCTGCCGCCCACAGTCAGGCCATGGTCGCGGCGGGCAAAGCTTTCAGGTTAGTGGGCCGCGTGGGCTTCGTCGTGCTCCTCGTCGTGGGTGGTCGAGAGTTTGATAAACACGGCGCAAAGCAGGGCAAAAACCATGCCCTGGAGGACGCCCACCATGATTTCGAGGAAGTAAAACGGCAGCGGCACGAGCACGCTGCTGAGGAAGTCGATGGTCGTATTCCCCGACTTCACCAGCGAACTCATGGTGTGCAAAAGATTCTCCCCTGCAAAGACATTGCCGTAAAGCCGCAGCGACAAGGTCATGGGGCGGAACAGGATCGAGATGACTTCAATCAAGCCCACGATGAAGAAGATTGGCATCAGAGCGTATTTCAAACCGCCCTTGAGGCCACCCTTGGGCCCAAAGATGTGCATCAAGGTCCCCCACACTCCCATCTCACGAATGGTGATAAACAACCAAGCCAACAGCGAGCACAAGGCGATCCCCAGGGT
Organism: Akkermansia muciniphila; assembly: GCA_943331195.2. Lineage (GTDB taxonomy): Bacteria > Verrucomicrobiota > Verrucomicrobiia > Verrucomicrobiales > V1-33 > CAIZWU01. The sequence continues at coordinate 5,239 of CALQKQ020000135.1, forward strand.
CAAATTCATGTCCGCCGTGCCCGGGCGCAGCAGCGGGGTGGCCACGTGCGTCGTAGAATGAAGCGCTCCGATATGGTCCGAAAGCCCGATGGTGCCAACTCCAGGAAGCAAGCCAAACCAGTTCGACACCGTCACATAGATGAAGATCGTCGCCAGCAATGGGAAAGCGCTAGGCGCAATCTTGGCACCCACGATGTTTTCCACCTGCCCATAGAGAAACTCCACGATCAACTCCACAAAGTTCTGCTTCGTATCGGGGATCAAGGCCTTGCGCTGCATCGCGCTGCGGAAAAACCACAGCAAAATTAGCGTGACCAGACCCGCCACAAACACCGAGTTCGTCAGCCACGACGCCATCGAACTGTGCTCCAGCAGCGGCAGCGCCTTAGCGCTGACTTCGTGCTTAGCTTCAGCTTCGCCATGGCCGCTCTCGTGCCCCCCGCCAGCGGCGGAAGCAAGAACGGGAAAAAGAAGGAGGAAAAAGGCAGTCAGGCGGGTCATGACAAGGCAGCGCTTTGGCAAAAAAGATCCAGCTTTGGCTCTCGCAAAGGGGGCGAGAGCGCGGGAAAAGCGATTTAGGCGATGGCTCCAGTTGTCGCAAGAGTAATTTGTGAAATATTTCACAAAGTCCCCCCGGCGGGCGCTTCCTCCCCGAACGGTGCCTCTTCGGACCCCTCCACCCCCGCCGCCGCGCCCGTACTAGACGCGCCCGGCACGACCGCCGCCGCAGCCCCGCCCTGGTCGGCGGCAACCCGCACCCTCAGGCGCAAAAACTGCCCCGGCCCCGTGCGAGCGTAGATTTTTGGCTCCGCTTCGGCCTCCAGGTTTTCCTGGGCCGTAAACAAACTAAAGGGAAGCCCAGCACCCTCGCCCGGCGCCACCCGGAACATGCGGTCGTCGCGCCGCTTCATCACCGCCCCCCCAGCACTCAGGGACAAAGCCTTCCCACCGCGAACCAGCCGCGCCGGCAACTGCCCCGGCAACAACACCTCCCGGTCGCCCAAAGCCGTCGGATGGCTCACCCAGGCATCCGTCTCCCGCCGCAAGGCATCGCGCCAGGCGCTCACCGCCACCAACCCGCACAGCAGCGTCAGCAGCACCAAGACCCGGCCCGGAGTGCCGCGGGGAAGATTTTGCGCCATGCCTAATAGAAGTGTGAACCCGCTGCGGGCTCGGTTTTCATGGGGGAAACATTAGGGGATTCAAGACCCCTCCCGACCTAGGCTCCTCCGCCTCTCTTGTCAAACCGCATCCGCCATGCCCCCCCATCCCAAGCGGAATACGCCCCCTCGGCCCTCGCCCTCTACCCCACGGCGGGCCAGGCAGGGGCAACCTGACAAAGGGCGGCTCCCCCGCAGGGAAAAGCCGACGCCGCAAATCTAACATTCACCTAGGCTGAACACCCCTGAAATGCCCCCTCATTCCCCGTAAAACCCAAAAAACCGCCGGGCATTTCCATAGCAAACCCGCTGCACCAAATCGCCCAGCACCGCAAAGTCATCCGGCACCTCCCCAGAAGCCGCATCCTTAGCCAACAGATTGCAGAAAATCCGCCGGAAATACTCGTGGCGTGGAAAGGACATGAAGGACCGACTGTCCGTCAACATCCCCACCCAGTGGCTCAGCAATCCCAGGTTGGATAAGGCATTGATCTGCCACTCCATCCCCTCCTTCTGATCCAAAAACCACCAGCCAGCCCCCAATTGTATTTTGCCCGCCAAGCTTCCATCCATGAAATTGCCCGCCATGCTTCCCATCACATAGTTGTCCGCCGGATTGATATTGTACAGGATCGTCTTGGGCAGGCAGCCATCGCTATCCAGATAGTCCAAATAGCGCGCCAGCGCCTGCGCCTGCGGCCAGTCGCCAATGGAATCAAACCCAGCATCAGGACCCAACGCCCGCAGCTGGCGGCTGTTGTTGTTGCGCAGCGGCCCGAGATGGAGCTGTTTGACCCATCCCTTCTGCGCATCCAGTCGGCCGCTGTGCACCAAAATAAACGTGGCAAACTGCTGCTGCTCCTCCCCACTGACCGCGCGCCCCATCCGCGCCTTGTCGTAAATCCGTGCCGCCTCCGCCTCGTTGACAAAATGACAGGGCACCTGCGGCAACCCATGGTCGCTCAAGCGCCCCCCCATCGCATGAAAGGCCTCATGGCGCTTCTCCAGGGCTCCCAGCACCCCCCGGAACGTCGCCACATCCACATCCGCCGCTGCCCCCAACCGCTCCACATAGCCACTAAAAACCGCCCCCGACTCCACCTTGAGCAGCGGATCCGGGCGAAACGTCGGCAGAATGCGACAACCAATCCCCGCATCGGCGATCGCCTGGTGGTGCCCCAGCCCATCCGCCGGATCGTCCGTGGTGCAGACCACCTCTACCTTGAAATCCGCTAAAATGCCCCGCGCCCCGCGGTCCGCATCCGCCAGGCGCGCCTCGGCCTGCTCCCAAATCTGCGGCGCCGTCTCCGGATTGAGCAGCACATCAATCCCAAAATAGCGCTTCAACTCCAAGTGGCACCAATGGTACAGCGGATTGCGCAGGCAGTGCGGCATCGTCCGCGCCAAGGCCAAGAATTTTTCATAAGGAGAAGCCCCGCCCGTGCAGTAGTGCTCCGCCTCGCCGTTGCTCCGCATCGCGCGCCACTTGTAGTGATCCCCCGCTAGCCAAATCTCAAATAAATTGCCAAACCGCCGGTCCCCCGCCACATCCTGCGGCGGCAAATGCGAATGATAGTCGATGATCGGCTGCACCGCTGCCACCTCGTGATAGAGGCGGCGCGCCAGCGGACTGGCCAAGAGAAAATCGTCGTGAATAAAGCTCATCCGTTCAAAGCTTAATGGGGATCAATCCACTTGGCCATGAGTAATCCCGTCACCACCACCGCTAACCCAATGCGATAGTATCCGAAGGCGGTGATGCCGCGCTTCTGCAACCAGGCCACCATCCACTTCACCGAAAGCACCGCCGCAATCCACGCCGCCACAATCCCCAGCAGCATGGTGCCCACCGAATAGTCCGCCAGCAATTCCGGATGCTTCACAAACTTCAACGCTTTATACCCCGAGGCCGCGCTCAGCGTCACCATCCCTAGCAAAAAACTAAACTCCACCGCCGCCACCATGTGCAGGCCCATCAAAAGCCCTCCCACAATCACCATCAAACTGCGGCTCGTCCCCGGCCACATCGCCACACACTGCATCAACCCGATCAAAAAAGCACTCTGCGGCGTAATGTCCTCCAACTGCAGCCCCGCCCGGCGCGCC